>NZ_JBBNAH010000110.1:0-5766 GCF_037994325.1 Pseudomonas sp. | reverse complement strand
GGTCTGGCTCACGGTAAATCCTCTCAACGGAAAAAACGGCGGCGGCCCTTAGGCAGCGCGCCAGGATTGGTAGCGACGCTCGATTCGGCGGAATACCAAGGCCTCCATCAACCAGGCCAACAGCCCGATCAACACAATGCCCAGCAGCACCTGACTGGCATTGCCGATTTGCCCGCCCATGGACACCATCCAACCGATGCCCTGCGAAGCGCCGATCATTTCTGCCGCCACCAGGGCGCGCCAGCCCTGGCTAAAGCCAATGCGCAGCGCCGCGGTCAGAAACGGCAGCGAGGCCGGCAGGTAGACGTAGCCAAGCAATTGCCAGCGGTTAGCGCCCAGGGTTCGCGCCGCGCGCACTTCGCCTTCACGAATACCCAGCACACCCTCTTGAATGGTGACGGCCATGGGAAACACCGCGGCGATAAAAATCACCAAGGTGATGGAGAAAAAGCCAAAACCGAAAACCAGCAAAATCAGCGGCGCCCAGGCAATCGGCGGAATAGCCATAAACAGGCTGTTAAGCGGCGCAATAAAGTCGCGAAAGTGCCGCGACAAACCCGCCGTCGCGCCCAGCATGACCGCCACCAGCACCGCACTGATAAAGCCAGCCAGCTCTTCCAGCAAGCTGGCCTTGAACTGCTTCCACAGCGAGCCATCGGCCGCCCATTTCCACGCTTCGCCGGCCACTACCCAGGGTTGCGGCAGCACATAGCTGGGAAAGCGGCTGGCGAGGAGGATCCACACCAGCAACAGAAACGGCAGCGAGGCCCAGCCCCAATTCGGTTTGAGTGACGGCATAACAGGCTCAGCGCGAGGCTTTTTGCAGGTACGAGGTGTCGACCAGATCCTTGAGCGGAATCTGTGCGTCCATAAACTTCAGCTCGTTGGAGTAGTTCATCAGGCGCTGGATAAAGGCCAGATCACTGGCGCCCAACTCGGCCGACCAACCCAAACGTTTGCGCGCTTCGGCGACGATATCCTGTGGCTGAGACGTGCTGCCGTCCGGGCGTTGAATGGCTTCCAACTTAAACGCCTCGGCGATGATCTTGTTGGCCTCGGCCGGGTGCTCGTTAAGGAAGGCAATGGCTTTACGGTGCGCGCGCAGCAGCTTGACCACATCATCGGGGCGGTCGCGCAGGGTTTCCGGCAGACCGATCACCACGTACCACGGGTATTGCGGCAAGGCTTGGTTAACGTCGAGCAGCAACTTGGTCGAACCCCGCAGCAGCGCTTGGCTAACAAAGGGTTCCCAGCTAAACGCCGCGTCAACGATGCCGCGCTCCAGCGCCGCGTTCATATTGCCCGGCGGCATATCGACGATTTCCACATCGGTGTCGGGGTTGAGCTTGGCGTTTTCTTTCAGCACATAGCCGCGCAACAGCACGTCCATGCCACTGCCCTTTTTCACCCCGGCCAACTTGTGGCCCTTGAGGTCGGCCAGGCTATTGATTGGGCCGTTGCTGTTGGTGATTACCGCCGCTTGGCCGTAGTTAACCTTGGCCAAGATCACGCTCTTGAGGCCGCGGGCATACCACTGGTACACCGGCGGCGTGCCGACATAGGCCACATCCAGCTCATGGGCGGCCAGTGCTTGCTGAATCACCGGGCCATCGCCCAGCGCCTTAACGTCCACTGCCAGGTTTTCATCGCGGTAGTAGCCTTGTTTCTCGGCAATGATCACCGGCGCATTGGCCATCGCCATCACGTAACCGATGCGCAGCGGCTCGGCGCCGTGGGCGCTACTCAGCCAAGCGGTGGCCGCCAGCGCGGCGGGCAAAAGCAGTGCTTTGATCATGGGGGAACTCGTGTCAGGGGGTTGGCTCAAGGAGCAATGGCGACTGCGCCATAACGTCGCCGATGCGTTCCATCAGCTCGTTGCGATAGTCGAGAAACGCCGGTAAGCGGCGGGTCTGCAGGTTGCTTCGGGGGCGCGGCAAGTCGATGGCCAACTCGCTATGGATGCCGCCCGGGGCAATGTTCATCACCACCACCCGGTCGGCCAAAAACACGGCTTCATCGATGTCATGGGTGATAAACAACACGGTCTGACCTAACTCGGCCCAGAGCCGCAGGGTTTCTTCGTTCATCGCGCTGCGGCTGATGGCATCCAACGCCGCGAAGGGCTCGTCCATCAACAGCACTTTCGGCTCCAGGGCCAAGGTGCGCGCCAGCGATACACGCTGCTGCATACCGCCAGAGAGCTGGCGCGGCAAACGCTCGGCGGCGCCTTCCAGGCCGACTAAACGCAGGTAATGCAGGGCCTTTTCGCGCTGTTCTTGGGCGCTATGCAAGCCCGCGACTTTCAAACCAAAACGCACGTTTTCCAGCGCCGTCAGCCAGGGAAAAAGCTGCGGGCTCTGAAATACATAACCCAACGCCGGCAGCTCTGGCCGCGTGACCTGGCCATTGACCAACAGGCTGCCGGCCTGCGGCTGCTGAAAACCACTGAGCAAATTTAGCAACGTGGTTTTACCGCACCCCGAAGGTCCAAGAATGGCGACAAACTCGCCCTGGCGCGCCCGCAGGTTCAGGTTGCTGAACACCGGGTGGCCGCTCTTATAAGCGAAGTTCACCGCCTCTACGTGCAGAGCGTCGGTGCGAGGGGCGCGTATGTGGGTTTGAAACTGGGACATGGCAAGGGGCGTCAGGTCATTTATACTGTCAGGGCTGTCATAATACGTATTAATACAAGTCAGCCCAAGACTGAAAATTCATAACCTTAGAAGCAGAAGGCCCGCCTGTGACTCTTCAGCGCCAGAGTTCCACCTCGCTGTACGAACAAATTGCCCAGCAATTGCTCACGGAAATTCAGCAAGGCCAGTTTGGCGCGCTGGGCAAACTGCCGTCGGAAGCCGAGTTGGTGGAACGCTTTCAAGTCAGCCGGGTGACCATTCGCTTGTCGCTGGCCAAGCTGGAAGAAGACGGCGTTGTCGAGCGCAAACAAGGCAAAGGCACCTTTGTTGCCGCGCAGCAGGTACGCCACGACCTCGACGCCCTGCGCAGCTTTCATGACTCCCTACTGCTGCAAGGGCTAAAACCGAGCATGCGCATGCTTAAACAACGCGCCGTGGCGGTGCCGGAAGAGTTGGCAGGGTTGTTTAGCGAGCGTTGTATCAACGTTGAGCGCTTGCATTTTGTTGACGACGAACCCATCGCCTTTGCCCGCAGCTACCTCACCGCCGAATTGGCCGAGGTGGATTGGCAAAGCGTCGAACAGGAGCCGCTGTACTCGGTGCTGGAGCGGGTTACCGGCAAGCCCGTGATTCGCGCCGACATGGCCATTCGCGCCCGCGAAGCCGACAAAGCCCTGGCCGAACACCTGGGCGTTAAACGCGGCACCGCCCTGCTAGTTATGCAGCGCACCTCATGGTTTGAAGACCAACAGTGCTGCGACCGCACCACCTTTTACATTCGCCCCGAGCGCTATGAATTTGTACTCAGCGGCGTATTCAAAAGCCGCTGACCGCCAGGGCACTGCGCAAGGCACCTGACCTTCTGCCACCGCCCAGCGTAATAGAGCAGCTTTCAACCGCCTAAACCGCTACAATCGCGTCCTTTTTTGCGCCTACCCCTGGATTCCAACCGTGATCTCTACCGCCAATATCACCATGCAGTTCGGCGCCAAGCCGCTGTTCGAGAACGTTTCCGTCAAGTTTGCCGGCGGCAACCGCTACGGCCTGATCGGCGCGAACGGCTGCGGCAAGTCGACCTTTATGAAGATTTTGGGCGGTGATCTGGAGCCGTCCGGTGGCCAGGTGATGCTTGAGCCGAATGTGCGCTTGGGTAAGTTGCGTCAGGATCAGTTCGCTTACGAGCAGTTCACCGTAATCGACACCGTGATCATGGGCCACGAAGAACTGTGGAAAGTGAAAGCCGAGCGCGACCGCATTTATTCGCTGGCGGAAATGAGTGAAGAAGACGGCATGGCCGTGGCCGAGCTGGAAACCGAGTTCGCCGAAATGGACGGCTACACCGCCGAGTCCCGCGCCGGTGAGCTGTTGATGGGCCTGGGTATTCCGTTGGAACAACACTTCGGGCCGATGACCGAAGTAGCGCCAGGCTGGAAACTGCGCGTGTTGCTGGCGCAGGCGCTGTTCTCCGACCCGGAAGTGTTGCTGCTCGACGAACCCACCAACCACCTGGACATCAACACCATCCGCTGGCTGGAAAATATTCTGACCAGCCGCAACAGCACCATGATCATCATCTCCCACGACCGTCACTTCCTGAACAGCGTGTGCACCCACATGGCTGACCTGGACTACGGCGAGCTGCGTCTGTTCCCGGGCAACTACGACGAGTACATGACTGCCGCCACCCAGTCGCGCGAGCAACTGCTGTCGGACAACGCCAAGAAGAAAGCGCAAATCAACGAACTGCAAAACTTCGTTAGCCGCTTCTCGGCCAACGCCTCGAAAGCCAAACAGGCCACGTCGCGCGCCAAGCAGATCGACAAAATTCAGCTGGCCGAGGTTAAGCCCTCCAGCCGAGTCAGCCCGTTTATTCGCTTTGAGCAGAATAAAAAGCTGCACCGCCAGGCCGTGATGGTCGAGCACATGGCTAAAGGCTTTGACGGCAAAACCCTGTTCAAGAACTTCAGCTTCCAGGTTGAAGCCGGCGAACGCGTGGCCATTATCGGCCCCAACGGCATCGGCAAAACCACCTTGCTGCGCAGCCTGGTCGGCGAGCTGACCCCGGATGCCGGCACCATCAAATGGACCGACAGCGCCGAGCTTGGCTACTACGCCCAAGACCACGCCCATGACTTTGAAGACGACGTCACCCTGTTCGACTGGATGGGCCAATGGACCACCGGCGAGCAGATGATTCGCGGCACCTTGGGCCGCATGCTGTTTTCCAACGACGAAATCTTGAAGTCGGTAAAAGTGATTTCCGGTGGTGAGCAAGGCCGCATGCTGTTCGGCAAGCTGATTTTGCAGAAACCCAACGTGCTGATCATGGACGAACCGACCAACCACTTGGACATGGAGTCCATCGAAGCGCTGAACCTGGCGCTGGAAAACTACCCCGGCACGCTGATTTTCGTCAGCCACGACCGTGAATTCGTTTCCTCGCTGGCCACGCGTATTATCGAGCTGTCGGCCAGCGGCGTGGTCGACTTCAGCGGCACTTACGACGACTACCTGCGTAGCCAAGGCGTGCTGATCTAAGCCCGCCGCGCTACACCAAAACGCCCCGCCCGTGCGGGGCGTTTTACGTTGTGGCCTGAGCTACCCGTGTAGGGGCCGCTGACAAACCCGCAGCTTTCAAGAAATCTCCGCTGCCCCTCTGGACCCGTTGCTACACACTCAACAGAACCAGCCGCTAAACGCCACCCGGTGCCTACGCGAGCATCAAGGCTCATAAACATTACGTCCACGTTATGTCGAGCACAAAGCAGTTGTTTGCAAGCGGGTTTGCTTCGCTAAACCAAATTCCACGGCTCAGCGGCCGCAGCTGCCCGCCGAACCCGCGACTAGCGCGTTATTCCGTCAGCTTATTCACCCACCAGCCGCCTTTTCTTCTCCCCCCGCAGCCGCCATGATTGCGCCAGGTTTTCGGCGAAGCTTTCGTATGCATATTCAAGCGCCAAGCTCCATGGCGATCACAGGGCAAATTCTTGCCGTTGTGCTCTACACCTTTCTCGGCTTTCTCTGCATCGGCATTCCCATCGCGGTGGTGCCGGGGTTTGTGCATGACCAACTTGGCTATGGCGCGGTAATCGCCGGCCTGACCATTGCCTCGCAATACCTCGCCACCCTGCTC
>NZ_JBBNAH010000109.1:0-3633 GCF_037994325.1 Pseudomonas sp. | reverse complement strand
GGTGGGAATGGTGGTGATGGTTTTGTCCCAGTTCTGCACTTTTACCGTATGCAGGGCGATATCAATCACATCGCCATCGGCGTTCAATTGCGGCATTTCAATCCAGTCACCCACGCGGATGATGTCGTTGGAAGAGATCTGCACGCTGGCCACCAATGAAAGCAAGGTGTCCTGAAAAATCAGGATCAGCACGGCGGCCATGGCGCCCAGGCCGGACAGCAAGATCAGCGGTGAGCGGTCTACCAGGGTGGCGATCACCAGAATGGTGGCGATCAGGTAGATGCCGATTTTCACCACCTGGATATAGCCTTTCACCGGCCGCAAGTGCGCGTCGGCTCGGCGTTCGTACAGGCTGTTGGCCAGGGTCAGCACGCCGCTGAGGGCCAAGGCGATGGTCAGCACCATAAAGGCGCTGCATACGTTTTTAGTAACGGTGATCAGCCCAGCGGGCAGATTTGGAATGAGCTCAATGCCGGTAGCGAGGATCAGCGCCGGCACCACGTTGGCCAGGCGCGAAATAATGTGCGAGCGCGCCAAGGCTTTGTCCTGGCCCAGGTGGCTGGCGCGTAGGGCGCGGTAGAAACCGCGCACCAGTACACGCTTGACCAGCCAATTGGCCAACCAGGCGGCGAACAGCAGCAAGATCAGGCAGACAAGGCTGTAGACGTGTGGGTACTGCTCCAGCCAGAGCACGGCGGCGTTGTAGTGGGATTCCATGCTGCTCATCGTCGTCCTGTGTGGTTGCTCGGTGCTGCGTTACGGTTCAAATGCCCCAATAAATATGGCGGGATCGACCCGCACATCATTCAAGCTGATATTCCAGTGCATATGCGGCCCGGTGGCGCGGCCGGTGGCGCCGACCTTGCCGACCACGGCGCCGCGGGCCAACTGCTGACCGACCTTCACGTCGATTTTCGACATATGGCAGAACATGCTGATAAAGCCCTGGCCATGGTCGACAAATACCGTATTGCCGTTAAAGAAATAGTTGCCGAGCAAAATCACTTTGCCGGCCGCCGGCGTTTTGATCGGTGTGCCGGCGCCCACGGCAAAGTCCAGACCCGAGTGTGGGTTACGTTCCTCGCCGTTAAAGAAGCGGCGCACGCCAAAGCGGCTCGACAGCGGGCCATTGACCGGTTTGTCCAGCAACAGGTTGCTCGGCGTGCCAGGGCTGAAACTCTGGTAAGCACGGGTTTGCTCGGCCAGTTCACGCTCGATGCGCTTGAGGTCGGCCGGGTTGGGGTTGACCTGGCGTTGGTTCTTCAAGGTGATGCGCTGCTCGGCGTAGCGCTTGCTAGCGACGGTAAAACTCAAGGTGCGGCTGCCGCTGGCGTCTTCGGCGGTGATGCTTTGCTTACCGGCTTTGCTGCTCAGCGGCACGCCAACAATCGCCAGCCAGCGTTGCCCCTGCTCATGCACCACCAGCACCGGTTTGTTCTGGTAGCGGGCAGTGGGCGTGCCATTGCCGGGGCCAAGGTCGATTACTGCCACACCGCCCGGCACCGGCTTGTTTAGCAGGCGGCTGATATAGCTGTCGGCATGGGCGGGCAGGGCGAGGCAGAGCAACAGGGACAACAGCAGGCGCATGGTATTGCCCTATATAAAGAGGGATCAGTCCAGCAGCGACAGGGTTACCGGCGTCAGGTGGTTATCTTCTACCCGCACCTCCAGCTCGCCTTCGCCCAGGCGCGCTTTCAAGCGCTGGCCGGGTTTGGTTTGTGCGGCACTGCGGATTGCCTTGCCACGCTCGTCGAGCAGGATGCTGTAGCCGCGGCCCAAGGTGGCCAGCGGGCTGATGGCGTTCAGGGTTTGTACTTCGGCCTGCAACTGTTGGCGGCGGTCTTTTAAGGCATCGCGCATGGCCCGTGGCAGGCGTTCGCTGAGGCCGTCGAGGCGTTGGCGTAGCAAAGCCAGGGCGCGGCCCGGATGCTGTGCAGCCAGGCGCATATCCAACCGCGCGACCCGCTCTTGCCGGTGTTGCAGGGTGCGCTCAAAAGCGCGGCGCAGGCGCATATCCAGGTCATCCAGGCGCTGCGCTTGCTGGCGCAGGCGTTCACCTGGGTGGCGCAGGCGGCGGCTGATGCCGTCCAGGCGCAGGCGTTCGCGCTCGATGCGGTTTTGCATGCGCATCACCAAGCGGCGATGCAGGCTGTTCAAGCGTTGCACCAACTCATTGGCATCCGGGGCCAGCAGCTCGGCAGCAGCCGAAGGCGTAGGGGCGCGGATGTCGGCAACAAAGTCGCTGATCGACACGTCGGTCTCATGGCCAACGGCGCTGATGATCGGCGTTTGGCAGGCGGCGATGGCGCGGGCCACCGGTTCTTCGTTAAAGCACCAAAGGTCTTCCAGCGAGCCGCCACCACGGGCCAGGATCAACGCATCGAAGCCGCGCCGATCCGCAAGCTGCAAAGCGCGCACGATTTGCCCAGTGGCTTCGCGGCCCTGCACGGCGGTGGGGATCAGGGTCAGCTGAATCTGCGGCGCACGGCGGCGGAACACGCTGATGATGTCGCGAATCACCGCGCCGGTCGGTGAACTGACAATACCAATGCGCTGCGGATGGGCAGGCAGCGGGATTTTATTCTCAGCGGAAAACAGGCCTTCCTCGCTGAGCTTGGTCTTTAGCGCCTCAAAGGCTAAGCGCAGGGCACCGTCGCCTGCCGGCTCCACGCTGTCGAGAATCAGCTGGTAGTCACCACGCCCCTCGAACAGCGAAACCTTGCCGCGTACTTTCACCGCCATGCCATCGCGCAAGGCTTGGCGTACACGGGCGGCGTTTTGGCGGAAGAGGGCGCAGCGCACTTGGGCCTGGCTATCTTTCAGGGTGAAATACACATGCCCGGAGGCAGGCTTGGCCAGGTTGGATATTTCGCCTTCTACCCAAATATTGCTGAACACATCTTCCAGCAGCACACGGGCGCGGCCGTTGAGCTGGCTGACGGTAAGCACTTCGCGGTCAAGGCCGAGGCGTTGGAACGGGTCTTTGATCATGGCGGGCATGATAGAGGCTTTGCGCGGCTCGAGCCAAAGGCCTGGCCTGTTAAACTGCGCCACGTTTCAGATTTGGGTCGCGTTATGGCAGAGCAGCAAAGCATTCTGGTGCCACAGATTTCCACCCTGCCCAACCACGAGGCGCGGGCGCGGCTGATACTGCGCTGGTTGGTGCAGCGCAATATCGTCGCCGCCGAGCTCAGCACCTGTGGCCGTACCGGCAACCGCATGGCCTACGCCATCGCCCCAGGCGCCAAGCGCATTGTCGAGCAGCCCGAGCTATTACCGTTTGGCCGGCCGGTAAATGGTTTGGAGGTGGTGACCAAGCGCTGCATCTATACGCCGACGGTGAAATTCCTCGAAGAAGCCGGCTGCCCCAAATGCCGCAAAGAAGTTGGCGAAGCGCTGTTCGACAGCCTGGACGAATGGATGCCGAAGGTCAGCGACAACTTCACTTGCCCACTGTGTGGCTTTGAAGATGACATCAATGGCTTCTTGTTTTTGCAGCCCTGCGGTTTTTCCAATTTGGGCTTTATCTTCAATAACTGGTGCGCGGCGGGTTTTAAGCCTTCCTTTATAGAGGAGTTCGCCGAACGGGTGGGGTACCCGGTTCGTGAGGTGGTGGTGGATTGTTAAGGTCAA
>NZ_JBBNAH010000108.1:0-8555 GCF_037994325.1 Pseudomonas sp. | reverse complement strand
CTTTGCACAGTTGTTGTTCGAGATTGGCGTCAATCAGCGCGCCGTCGCTCAGGGCAAAGCTGGCGTTGCCGTTGAGGCCTTCGATCCAGGCTTTTTCGCTGTTGCCGCTGGTGCTGATGTCGGCGTTGAGGTCGAGCAGGCCGCGCACTGGTGGTTTTTCTTGCTGGGTTTTCAGCAGTTTCTCCACCGGGATGCGGCTGATGTGTTTCTGCGCTTTGAGCAGCGGCACGGCCGGGCGTACGTCGAGGCTGGCGGTGGCGTTGAAGTTGCCGTTGTAGAGCTCGCCACGCACGGTTTCCAGGGTCAGCAGGCCGTCTTTGCCGTTGGCTTTGATACTGGCGTTTTCGATCGGCAGTTTGTCGAAGGTGAGCAGGCCCAGGCCGATGTTTACGTCGGCGTTGAGTTTGCGCAGTTGGTCGATTGGCAGCACCGGCTGTTCGCTCCAAGCCTGTTGGCTGGGCGGGGCGGGCAGGTCGCTGTTGCCGTCTTTGCCGGCGCTGGCCAGGGCGCCGCTGACTTCGTTTTGGCGGCTGGTGCGGGCTTCGTCATTCTTGGCTTTGGCGGGCAAGTAGTTGTCGAGGTTGAGCTTGTCGCCTTTGAGCTGAACGCTAATGGCCTGTTTGGCCAGGTCGGTAACGGCCAGGCTGCCGGTAAAGGCGCTTTCGTCGACTTTCAGTTTCAGTTCGTTAAGGGTCAGGCTGTTGGCGTTGCCTTGCAGGCGGGTGACCAGTTCGACCTTGCTCAGGGCATTGAAGTCGGCGCTGGCAGGTGCCGGATGGCCGATGCCGTCGAGGAATTCGCGCAGGTTGAACTCGGCAATGGATAGGCCGCCGGTGAGCTGCGGTTCTTTGTCCAGGTCGCGCACGTTCAGCTCGCCTAAGGCGCGCATTTGGTTGGCGGAGAATTTCAGGCCGTTCCATTCGGCAATCTGTGCGCCTTGGTCGAGCAGCAGTTGGCCTTGGGCGGCGAAGGTCAGGGTTTTGCCGTTGAGGGGCTCGCCCGAAGCTTCGCCAGAAAGCTTGAGGTCTTCGAACTGGTAGCGCTTGAGCGCACGGTCGAAGCGCAATTGGCCGGCCAGTTCGGTTTTGGCGCGGATCACCGGTTGGTTGGTGCCGAGAAAGGCGGTGAGTTTCACCGGGATATCGGCGCCTTCGCGGATGGCGCCGGTAGTCAGCTCAATGCCTTCGGCGCTGAATTGCTGGCCGCTCTTGGCATCTTTGTAGTCGATGCGGGTGTTGGCCAGAGTCAGGCTGTCGATATCAAGCTTGAGTGGCTGCGATGGCTTGCTGTCGGGCGTGCCTGTGTTGCCTGGCGGCGTGGTGCTGGCGCTCTGGTCGTTGTCGGCGCCGGCGGCAGGCTTGGCCGGGCGGCCGATATCTTGCCAGTTGCCGTGGCCTTGCTCGTCGCGGCTCAGGGTCAGGTTAAGGCCGTCGACTTTGATGTCGCTCATTTGCACTTCGCGGCGTAGCAGCGGCAGTACGCGCACCGACAGGCCGATCATGCGCAGGTCGGCAAATGGCTGGGTCGGGGTGCTGGCGCTGGCCAGGGTGGCGTCGTGCAGTTCTAGGCCAAGCCAGGGGAACAGGCTCCAGCCGATGTCGCCGTTGAGGGTCAGCTCAAGGTTGGCCTTGTCGAGGGCCAACTGGCGGATTTCGTCTTTGTAGTCGTTGGGATCGAACAGGTGGGTAAGGGCAAAGCCCAGTGCCACGAGGATCAGCAAGACTCCGAGGAAAAACAGACCCAGGATTTTGCCAAACGATTTCATGGACGATTCCTTTTATTTGAAATGGACGGCGAGAGGCGGGAAAAACCGATGCCGGAGTATACCGCCGACCAGCGGTCAGGGTGGGCTGGAGGATTGGATGGGCACACCGGGCGGTGGTTCCACTGCTGTGCCCGGTGCTGGCGGCGCTCAGTTACAGCTTTTCCAGCGGCAGGCCGGTTTTGGCGGCTAAAGCTTGGCTTTCCAGGTGGCCGTCAGGCGCAGCCAAGTGCAGGGTTTTGCCGGCTTCGCCTGCCAGGCGTTGGGCTTCTGCCAGCAAGCGCCGAGCAACCCCGCGCTGGCGGGTAACGCTGCGCACGCACAGGTGCGAAAGGCGCCAGTGGTTTTGCTCCTTTTCGATCAGCGCAGCGGCCAATAACCGCTCGTTGAAGCGTGCGGCGAGAAAGCGGCGCCGAGCGATGCCGCTTTCGATCAGTGCTTCGCGGCTGGCGAAGGGGGCGAGCAGCCACTCGGGCGCATCCTGATAGATTTTCTGCAGGTCGATTAAATCCTGACTGCTGGGTTCAATTATTTCTTCTGCAAGTACTGGCATGCCTGGTGTAGAGCCTCTGGGTTGGCTTTGATATGGATCAAATGTGCGTTATGCAACAAATGGTACGCGCAAACCTAGTCGTCGTACCTCCGCTAGCCTATCCTTTCGCGTTGTACAGCTTTGCCTTGTATGCCAACACTAAAAAATAAAGAGAGATCCTCTAATGAGTGACGCCCTTGCAGTAGGCAGTGGCGCAGCGAAACCTGCGTTTCTGTCAAAAGAGCGGATCATCGCCGCTCCTGGTTTCAACCGTTGGCTGGTGCCGCCTGCGGCACTGGCCATCCACCTGTGTATCGGTATGGCCTACGGTTTCTCCGTGTTCTGGCTGCCGTTGTCCAAAGCCATTGGTATTACCGCGCCGGTGGCGTGCGGTGCTGACCTGGGCTTCTTTGAGCAAGTATTTGCCAGCAATTGCGACTGGCAGATCTCCATGCTCGGCTGGCTTTACACCCTGTTCTTCGTGTTTCTCGGTTGCTCGGCTGCCATCTTCGGTGGTTGGCTGGAACATGCCGGCCCGCGTAAGGCTGGTGTGGTTTCCGCAGTGTTCTGGTGCGGCGGTCTGTTGATTTCCGCGCTGGGCGTTTACACCCACCAGATCTGGCTGATGTGGCTAGGCTCTGGGGTAATTGGCGGTATTGGCCTGGGGTTGGGCTATATCTCGCCGGTGTCGACTTTGGTGAAGTGGTTCCCGGACAAGCGCGGTATGGCGACCGGTATGGCGATCATGGGTTTCGGTGGTGGCGCCATGGTGGGTGCACCGTTGGCCGCACAGCTGATGACCTACTTCGCTAGCCCGGAAAGTGTCGGTGTATGGCAAACCTTCGTGGTGATGGCCGTTATCTACTTCATCTTTATGATGGGTGGCGCACTGGCGTACCGCGTACCGCCAACCGGTTGGAAGCCTGAAGGCTGGACTGCACCGGTGAAAAAGGCCAACAACGAGATGATCACCAAGGGCCACGTGCACGTCAGCAAGGCCTGGAAAACCCCGCAGTTCTGGCTGGTCTGGGCTGTGCTGTGCCTGAACGTATCGGCCGGTATCGGCATTATCGGCATGGCTTCGCCGCTGTTGCAGGAAGTGTTTGCCGGCAAGCTGATCGGTAACCACCTGAGCTTTGGTGAACTGAACGCTGAGCAACTGACGCAGATCGCGATCATCGCGGCCGGCTTCACTGGTTTGCTGAGCTTGTTCAACATCGGTGGACGTTTCTTCTGGTCGTCGTTCTCCGACGTCATCGGCCGTAAAACCACTTATTTCGTGTTCTTCGCCCTGGGCTTTATGTTGTACGCCCTGGTGCCGTGGACTGGTCACCTGGGTAGCGTGGCGCTGTTTGTGTTCAGCATCTGCTTGATTCTGTCCATGTACGGTGGTGGTTTCGCCACTGTGCCGGCCTACCTGGCTGACTTGTTCGGTACGCAAATGGTCGGTGCTATTCACGGTCGTCTGCTTACTGCCTGGGCCTTCGCCGGTATCCTCGGCCCGGTGCTGGTGAACTACATCCGCGAATACCAACTGAGCATGGGTGTGGCCAAGGCGGATGCCTACGACATCACCTTGTATATCCTCGCCGGTATGCTGGTGCTGGGCTTTATCTGCAACGCCCTGGTCAAGCCGGTGGACTCCAAGTACTTCATGACCGACGCTGAACTGGCTGCCGAGCGCGCCATTGGCCACGACGTGATCTTGAGTGCTGCTGACCTGGAGTGGAAAGCCAACCCAGCAAGCAAGCCACTGGTGATTGCTGCCTGGCTGGCGGTGGGTATCCCATTGGCTTGGGGTATCTGGGTGACGCTGCTGAAAACCGTGGTGCTGTTTAGCTAAATTCAGCTAGAGCGCTACACAACAAAGCCGGCCTCAGTGCCGGCTTTGTTGTTTATCGGTCGAGGGTTTCGGGGCTAAGGCCGGGCCAGGCGCCCCGCAGCTTTTAAGCGCAGCGTACTTGAGTACGTGAGCATTAAAAGTGAGGACGCAACGCCGCCTGGCCGACGACCCGGAAGCCGGTTGTAACGGTATGGCTTCAAGGTTGCGAGGTTGTCGGCCTATAATGCCGGCCCTTTTGCACAATGATTTCGTGGAGCTGGTGATGGCCGAACGTACGGCGTCCGTCGAACGCAACACTCTGGAAACCCAGATCAAAGCGTCGATCAATCTGGATGGCACCGGTAAAGCTCGCTTTGCCATTGGCGTGCCTTTTCTTGAGCACATGCTCGACCAGATCGCCCGCCATGGGTTGATCGACCTGGATATCGAAGCGCAAGGCGACCTGCATATCGACGACCACCACATGGTGGAAGACGTCGGTATCACCCTCGGCCAGGCCTTTGCCAAAGCCATCGGCGACAAGAAAGGCATCGTCCGTTACGGCCATTCTTATGTGCCGTTGGATGAAGCCTTGTCCCGCGTGGTGATCGACTTTTCCGGTCGCCCGGGCCTGCAAATGCATGTGCCGTATACCCGTGCCACCGTGGGCGGCTTTGATGTCGACCTGTTCCAGGAGTTTTTCCAGGGTTTTGTTAACCACGCCCTGGTCAGCCTGCATATCGACAACCTGCGCGGCTACAACACCCACCACCAGATTGAAACCGTGTTCAAGGCCTTCGGCCGCGCCCTGCGTATGGCCGTGACCCTGGATGAGCGCATGGCTGGGCAAATGCCGTCGACCAAGGGTTGCCTGTAATGCAGACGGTTGCAGTCATTGACTACGGCATGGGCAACTTGCACTCGGTGGCCAAGGCCCTTGAGCACGTGGGTGCGGGTCGGGTGCAGATCACCAGCGACGCCACTGTCATTCGTGAGGCCGACCGCGTGGTATTCCCAGGCGTTGGCGCGATTCGCGATTGCATGGCCGAGATTCGGCGTCTGGGCTTCGACAGCCTGGTGCGTGAAGTTAGCCAGGATCGCCCGTTCCTCGGCATTTGCGTTGGCATGCAAGCCTTGCTCGACCACAGCGAAGAGAACGGCGGCGTCGACTGCATTGGCCAATTCCCAGGCCAAGTACGTTTCTTCGGCAAAGACCTGGTGGAAGACGGCGAAGCGCTGAAAGTGCCGCATATGGGCTGGAACGAAGTGGCGCAAACCCTCGACCACCCGCTGTGGCACAGCATTCCTGACTTGGCGCGCTTCTACTTTGTGCACAGCTTTTATATCCAGGCGGGTAACGCCCGTCAGGTAGCCGGGCGTGGCCATTACGGTGTCGACTTCGCGGCGGCGTTGGCCGATGGCTCGCGCTTTGCCGTGCAGTTCCACCCGGAAAAAAGCCACACCCACGGCCTGCAGTTGTTGCAGAACTTCGCCGCCTGGGATGGTCGCTGGTAATGAGCCGCGGCAAGCAGAAGGCCCCAAGCCTGTCCCTGGAGCCGGCGCAGGAAGCGGCGGCGGTGGCCGTGCTCAAGCGTTTTCTCGAGGACCGTTTTGAGCTGGAGCTGGGCTCCTTTGAAGCCCAGGAAGTGCTTGAGGTGTTTACCCGCGAAGTGGCGCCACTGTTTTACAACAAGGCGATTAGCGATGTGCAGGCACACCTGGCTGACAGGTTTCTGAGTATCGAAAGCGACTTGTGGGCGCTCGAAAAGAGCTAAGCCCTTTCCCCGAATTTAAAGACTTGAGCAGGTTCGACTGATGCTGATTATCCCCGCAATCGATCTTAAAGACGGCGCCTGTGTGCGCTTGCGCCAGGGTCGCATGGAAGATTCCACAGTGTTCTCCGATGACCCGGTGAGCATGGCCGCGAAATGGGTTGAGGGCGGCTGCCGTCGTCTGCATCTGGTCGACCTCAACGGCGCTTTTGAAGGCCAGCCGGTCAATGGCGAAGTGGTCACTGCCATCGCTAAGCGCTATCCCAACCTGCCGATTCAAATCGGCGGCGGTATCCGCTCGCTGGAAACCATCGAACACTACGTCAAAGCTGGCGTGAGCTACGTGATCATCGGCACCAAGGCGGTGAAGCAGCCGGAGTTCGTCGCCGAAGCGTGCAAGGCGTTCCCAGGCAAAGTGATTGTCGGTCTGGATGCCAAAGATGGTTTTGTTGCCACCGACGGTTGGGCTGAGGTCAGCACCGTGCAGGTGATCGACCTGGCCAAACGCTTTGAGGCCGACGGCGTGTCCGCCATCGTTTATACCGATATCGCCAAAGACGGCATGATGCAGGGCTGCAACGTGCCCTTCACCGCCGCCCTGGCCGCAGCCACCAAAATTCCGGTGATTGCTTCCGGCGGTATCCATAACCTCGGTGATATCCGCGCCCTGTTGGACGCCAAAGCCCCCGGCATTATCGGCGCCATCACCGGCCGGGCGATTTACGAAGGCACGCTGGATGTAGCTGAAGCCCAGGCATTCTGCGACACATACACCGCGTAGGGTGTGCTATGCGCACCGCTGTTAACGGTGCCCAGGCACACTGTCCCGCATAACCTGTGCGCACCGCGCACCCTACGGAATTCGTTATGGCACTGGCAAAACGCATCATCCCTTGCCTCGACGTCGACAATGGCCGCGTGGTCAAAGGCGTCAAATTCGAAAACATCCGCGATGCCGGCGACCCGGTAGAAATTGCCCGTCGCTACGACGAGCAGGGTGCCGATGAAATTACTTTTCTCGACATCACCGCCAGCGTCGATGGCCGTGACACCACGCTGCATACCGTCGAACGTATGGCCAGTCAGGTGTTTATTCCGCTGACCGTGGGCGGCGGCGTGCGCACCGTGCAAGACATCCGCAACCTGCTCAATGCCGGTGCTGACAAGGTGTCGATCAACACCGCCGCCGTATTCAACCCCGAGTTTGTTGGCGAAGCCGCCTCGCGTTTTGGCGCGCAATGCATTGTCGTTGCCATTGATGCCAAAAAGGTCTCGCAGCCTGGCGAAACCCCGCGTTGGGAAATCTTCACCCATGGCGGGCGCAAACCCACCGGCCTTGACGCCGTGTTGTGGGCGAAAAAGATGGAAGACTTAGGCGCCGGGGAAATCCTGCTGACCAGCATGGATCAGGACGGCATGAAGAACGGCTTTGACCTGGGCGTTACCCGCGCCATCAGCGAAAGCGTCGGCATTCCGGTCATCGCCTCGGGCGGCGTTGGTAACCTCGAACACCTGGCCGCCGGCATTCTGGAAGGCAAGGCGTCGGCGGTATTGGCGGCGAGTATTTTCCACTTTGGCGAATTCACCGTGCCGGAAGCCAAGGCTTATATGGCCAGCCGCGGCATCGTCGTCCGTTAGTCCCTGTCGTCCCCGCGCAGGCGGGGACCCAGAATCGCCCGGTGAACACCGCCACCTACGCGCACGACCGTACGTATCAGAAATATTCGCTACACCTGCGTCTCCCCGCGAAGACGGTAACCCTGGTGCGCGCAAGAGCAGCAATCGGTTCTGGCTGCTAAGTTGCATGTTGTCCTGCACGGCACAGCCCGGGAGCAGCATAGGACCAACCCCTCTGGTCTTGCTCCCCAGCGCTGCGCCCCACATACCTTTAGAAGTAGAGAGACCTTAATGTACAAACGCTTGCTGCTTGCGCTGGCCAGCACCTTATTGGTGCTTGCCGGCAGTGCTCGTGCCGAAGTAGACCCTGATTACAGCGTCGTGCTGCTGACCGAAAACTTCCCGCCCTACAACATGGCCATCAACGGCAAGAACTTCGCTCAAGAAGACAATATCGACGGCATCGCTGTGGATATCGTCAAAGAGATGTTCAAACGTGCCGGGATTAAATACAGCCTGACCCTGCGTTTCCCTTGGGACCGTATCTACAAGCTGGCTCTGGAAAAACCAGGCTACGGCGTATTTGTGACCGCGCGCTTGCCCGAGCGCGAAGAGCTGTTCAAATGGGTGGGCCCGATCGGTCCGGATGACTGGATTATGCTGGCCAAGGCCGACAGCAAAATCGCCCTCACCAGCCTTGAAGACGCCAAGAAGTACAAAGTGGGCGCCTACAAAGGCGATGCGATTGCCGAGTACCTGACCGAGCACAAGCTTGAGCCAATCACCGCGCTGCGTGATCAGGAAAACGCGCAAAAGCTGCGCGACGGCCAAATTGATTTGTGGGCTACCGGTGACCCTGCCGGCCGCTACCTGGCCAAGCAAGAAGGCGTAACCGGTCTGCAAACCGTGCTGCGTTTTAACAAGGCGCAGCTGTACCTGGCCTTGAACAAAGAAACCCCCACCGAGGTGGTACAGAAGCTGCAGGGTGCATTGGACAAGATGCGAAGTGAGGGTTTCGTCGACGAAATCCTCAATAGCTATCTGTAGGAT
>NZ_JBBNAH010000107.1:0-15516 GCF_037994325.1 Pseudomonas sp. | reverse complement strand
CCGGTGGGGTTTACCCATGGGCACGGCGTCTGGTGGGCAAGCGCTGGGCGTGGATGGTCGGTTGGGTGTATGCCTGGGCGCTGGTGGTCACCATCGCCGCCGTGGCCGTGGGTGCGGGCCCGTATATGGCCGCCATGCTGGGTTTTGAACCGAGTAACAACACCAATATCGGCATCGCGTTGGTGCTGACGTTGATCGCTACGGTGGTCAACCTCAGCGGCACCAAAGTGTTGGCGCGTATCGCTATGTTCGGCTTTATCTGCGAGCTATTGGGCGCCTTGGTGGTGGGTATCTACCTGCTGATTTTCGAGCGTCATCAGTCGTTCAGCGTGCTGTTTAACACCTTTGATATCAGCATCGACGGCTCCTACCTGCCGGCCTTCCTCACCGCGTCGTTGGCGGGCATGTTCCTTTACTACGGCTTCGAGGCCTGCGGCGATGTCGCCGAAGAAACCCCGAACCCCAGCAAAAGCATTCCCAAGGCCATGCGCATGACCATCTACGTCGGTGGTGTGGCGGCGATGTTCGCCTGCCTGGCGCTGATTCTGGCCGTGCCGGATATGAGCGCGGTGATCAACGGCACCGACAAAGACCCGGTAACGACCATCCTCAACAACGCCTTCGGTGCCACCGGCTCAAAAGTGGTGATGGCGGTGGTGATGGTCTCGTTCGTGTCCTGCGTATTGAGCCTGCAAGCGGCCGCCAGCCGTCTGCTGTACTCCTATGCCCGTGACGAGATGATCATCGGCAGCAGCCTGCTGAAAAAACTGTCGCCGACTACCCATGTGCCGACCAGCGCGCTGCTGGTATGCGGTGTGCTGCCGGCGGTAGTGATCTGCTTGGGCTTTGTACTGCAAGACGCCATCGCCACCATCGTCAGCTTTGCTGCCATCGGCATTTACCTGGCTTTTCAGATGATCGTCAGCGGTGCGTTGTTTGCCCGCCTGCGCGGCTGGAAACCCAGCGGTGCGTTTACCCTCGGCGGTTGGGGCATGTTGGTGAATATTGGCGCGCTGGTGTATGGCGTGCTGGCGATCATCAATATGGCCTGGCCACGCTCGCCGGATGCCGCTTGGTACGTGAACTACGGCATGCCGTTGTCCACCGCCATCGTCATTGGTTTGGGCGTGGTCTATATGGTCGCGCGCAAACCCTATGAACACGGTACAGCGCCGGCTGGGGATGCTTGGAAGTTGAATAAGTAACCCGTTCGTGCCCGGCAACCGCCGGGCACACCCTAAAACTCGCTCTCTGTCGGACAATCCGACTGCATCTAAATCGCTACACGCCTGCGATTGCGCGGCTTGTAGAACTAAAGGCATGATGCGTCCAAGGCACCCACAGCTCGCCAGCAACGGGCTGTGACCGCTGCTCACGGAAGTTGCCATGCCGCACTCGATCTCGTGCCAAGACCGGTTCCTTGCCCCGCGACGCACACCCCAGCGACGCCTGTGGTTGTTCGCCCTGCTATTGCCGTTGCTCGCAGGTGAACGCAGCGTGGCGGCCGTGCTGCCCCCGCCCGGCCATTTACAAACCATCGACTTCCAATTGCGCTGGAAACACCAATTCCAATTCGCCGGTTATTACGCCGCCATCGCCAAGGGTTACTACCGCGAGGAAGGCTTTGAGGTGCGTCTGCATGAAGGTGCACCGGGCCGCACGCCCGTCGAGGAAGTGCTGGCCGGGCGGGCGTTGTATGGTGAATCCAACAGCGAATTGCTGTTTGAGCGCTTAAATGGCAAGCCGCTGGTGGCATTGGCGGCAATCTTTCAACACTCGCCCTCGGTGTTGTTGGCGCGCAGCGACGCTGGCATTCAGACCGTGCACGACCTGGTGGGCAAGCGCGTGATGTTGATGAACGCGCAAACCGATGCGGATTTTCTGACCATGTTTAGCCGCGAGGGCATCGACCCCACCACCCTTGATCTGCAACCCAGCAGTTACGAGATCGACGACCTGGTGAGCGGCAAGGTGCAGGCGTTCAACTCGTACCTGACTAACGAGCCGTACTACCTGCAGCAAAAAGGTGTGGACTACCGCGTGCTGTCGCCAGCCACGTACGGCATCGACTTCTACAGCGACATCCTGTTCACCACCGAAGCCGAGGTAAACGACAACCCCATGCGTGTGGCCGCCTTTCGCCGCGCCACCCTGCGCGGCTGGCGCTACGCCATGGAGCACCCGGACGAAATCATCGACCTGCTGCTCAACAAGTACCACGTGCAGAAAACCCGCGAGCATCTGCAGTTTGAAGCCCAGGCCATGCGCGGGCTGATCCTGCCTGAACTGGTGGACATCGGCCATATGAACCCCGGCCGATGGCTGCGCATGGCCGAAGCGTTTAAAGAACAACAGATGGTGCCGAGCATGGGCCGCCTCGACGGCTTTATTTACGACCCCAACCCACCGCAACTGGTGGAACGCCTGCGCACCATCATTATGCTGATCAGCCTGGGCTGCGCCGCCATTTTGGTGGTGGTGCTGATTTTGCTCTCCAGCCAACGCCGTTTGCAGCGCGAGATTCAGCGACGCATCGTGGCCGAAGAGGAAGTGCGCGCCCTGGCCTTTCACGACAGCCTGACCGGCCTGCCCAACCGCAACAGTTTTATTCCCTACGCCACGCAGAAACTGCTGACCGCCAAGCGCAACGATGAACGCTTGGCCCTGTGTTACCTGGACCTGAATAAATTCAAGGAGATCAACGACTCATACGGCCACCAGGCCGGCGACGCGATTCTGGTGCACGCGGCCCAAGCCATCAGCGCCAATATCCGTGAAGCCGATATGGCCGCGCGCATGGGCGGCGATGAATTCGTTGTGCTGCTCGATGGGGTGCACGACGCCGACGATATCTACCGCCTGACCGAGCAGATTTCCCACGCCATCGCCCAGCCGTTGCTATGGAACGGCCGCGAACTCTGCGTCACCGCCAGCCTGGGGGTGGCGATTTATCCACAGGCCGGCGAGCAGCTTGACGAGCTGATGTCCAAAGCCGACTCGGCAATGTTCTACAAAAAAGCCGCCATGCTGTCACTGCGCTAGGCCTACCCCCGGTCGAAAGGCCTGAACCAAGTACGCTCCCCCTGAGTCCACCGCTTAGTCACAGCTAACCGAGGACCGGAAAATGAGCACGCAAAAACGTTACGTCCCGCAAGAAATCGACGACATGCAAGACCGCATGGGGTCCATCGAACCGTTGGATTTTGATGAGCGCAAAGACGAACGCCGCGGCCAGGTAGGCGACCTCAAATCCCCCGCAGAAATTGCCCGCCAATACCCTGATAAACGCGTGCGCGAAGCCGGCCAAACCGGTGGCTCTACCCTAGGTGAAGGCGACAACGAAGACGGCGTCAGCCTGGACGACCTCAGCCCGGAAAACCTGATTGATGAAAGCGGTGCACGCTCGGCCAATGAGCCGGGCGGCAAAACCGCCGCCGATTGGGATTTAAGCATTGTCGATGAAGACGAGATCGGCGAAGGCTATGGGCTAGATGAAGAAGAACTCGCCCACGTCCAACCATTGGACGGCAAGCCGGAACGCTAGGGTTTTGCCGCCCGCACCCGTATACGCGGACTATTTCCGCAACACTGCTACACCCAAAGCGCCGCCCCTCTGGGAAGCAGCTGCTAGGTAGCCACTGCTCACTGCGCCACCATCAGTCTCGATGCACTCCAACAGATGGAGTGGTCGAGCTGTAAGGCCCAGTGAGGTTACCGATGCCTTTGTTTCCCCGCGCCATCGCCAAATTGTTGCTGATCATCAACGTAGGTGCGTTAGCGCTGCTCAGCAGCGTTCAGCTTGCCGCGCAACCTGCCAACTGGGTTTACCTGGTTGATACGCGACCGCCTTCGGATGTCTTCCAAAACGGGTTTACTACCGATGGCACTGTGCTCAGTTTGCTTGCGCTTCTTTCCGGCGGCGCCTGTGAGGCCGACGATGCCGAGCAACGCTCAGCATGGTTAAGCACCAGCAGCAATGAGCAGCTTGTGCAGAGCTTTGCCCTGAGCCAGTTGCGAAGGCGGCGGGTTGCGCAGCAGCCCGGTAGCAGTGTTGTAGGCGTATGGATTTACGCCGTTCACACCGACAGCAGCTATTACAGTGTTCTCGATATTTTCAACCAAGTGCGGCAGGCCGGCCTCAACAACAGTCACGGCTATACCCCCACAGACGCAGCGCTGGTTAGCCGCTTTTTAAGCAATGCCACGGCAGTGCCAATCAGCCAAGTGCTTACGCACCACGTTGACCCTCGCAATATTTACCATGGGGGGCTAGCGGTTATGGATCCGACTGGTCAGCAGCTGCTCTTCCCTCAAGGCATGCTTCGCAACGCCAACTACCTCGTACCAAGCAGCCAGATGACCAATCATGTGGCCAGCTTGGAAAACATGGTGCCCCGACTTAGCCTGCAGGCCTTTGCGGCAATGAGCAGCGGCACCTGCGCAAAGGCCTGCGACAGCGACTGGGCAGCAAGAAGCGAGCGCAAACGTAGAAGTGTGCCTATGGATTCTCTGTTCTGTGCGACGGGGCCATCAGCCGCAGAGGTGTTTATAGGCAGCGAGGACTAACGCCTAACGCGCCGCCATATGGGCAATCATCAATTGCACGGTTTCCTGGCCGCGGTATTCGTTAACGTCCAACTTGTACGCCAACTCCACCCAACGCACGGTGGGGTTGGGCCATACGTCGCGGTCGATACCAAAAGCGATGCCATCCAGCTGCACCGCACCGCATTCGCTTTTAAGCACCACTTTTAAATGCCGCTCGCCCACTACCCGCTGCTGCACCAGTTGGAAGACACCATGGAACAGCGGCTCGGGGAAGTGTTGGCCCCACGGCCCGGCATTGCGCAGCGCGCGGGCCAGTTCCAGGTGAAACTCTTCCACGGCCAGCGCACCGTCAGACAGCAGGCGGCCGGTGAGGTCGTCCTCCTGCAATTGGCGGCGTACTTCGGCGTCAAAGGCCGCCGCAAAGTCAGCAAAGTTCTCCTGCGGTAGCGACAACCCCGCCGCCATGGCATGGCCACCGAACTTGCTGATCAAGCCCGGGTGCGTGGCGGCCACCGCGTCCAGCGCATCACGGATATGAAAGCCCGGCACCGAGCGCGCCGAGCCCTTCATCAGTCCCTCGCCGGCATCGGCAAAAGCGATGGTGGGCCGGTGGTAACGCTCTTTCATGCGTGAGGCGAGGATGCCGATTACGCCCTGGTGCCAGTCCGGTTCAAACAGGCACAGACCGAACGGCATGGACTCCAGCGGCAAGTCTTTAAGCTGCGCCAGCGCTTCACGCTGCATGCCCTGCTCAATGGTTTTGCGGTCCTGATTCAGTTGATCCAGTTGCACCGCCATATCGCGCGCGGTGGCTTCGTCTTCACAGAGCAGGCATTCGATACCCAGGCTCATATCGTCCAACCGTCCGGCCGCGTTCAAGCGAGGGCCGAGGATAAAGCCGAGGTCGGTGGAGGTGATGCGCTCAGCGGCGCGCCCGGCCACCTCCAGCACCGCGCGCAAGCCAGGGCGCGCACGCCCGGCACGGATGCGCGCCAACCCTTGATGGACGAGGATGCGGTTATTGGCATCCAACGGCACGACGTCGGCCACGCTGCCCAACGCGACCAAATCGAGCAACTCAGCCAGGTTGGGTTCTTTCAGGTGGCTGCGGGCAAACCAACCGTTCTCGCGCAACCGCGCACGCAGTGCCAGCAGCACATAGAAAATCACCCCGACACCGGCCAGCGCCTTGCTCGGAAAGGTGCAGCCATGCTGGTTGGGGTTAACAATGGCATCTGCCGCCGGCAGCTCGGCGCCGGGCAAGTGGTGGTCGGTGACCAACACACTGAGCCCTGCCGCCTTGGCTGCGGCCACGCCTTCGACGCTGGAGATACCGTTATCCACAGTCAGCAGCAGCTGCGGTTTGCGCTCCAGGGCGACGGCGACAATTTCCGGGGTCAGGCCATAGCCGTATTCAAAGCGGTTGGGCACCAGGTAATCGACATGGGCAGCGCCCAGCGAGCGCAGGCCCAATACACCGACGGTGCTAGCGGTAGCGCCGTCGGCATCGAAATCGCCCACGATCAGAATGCGCTGGCGTTGCTCCAAAGCGACCACCAACAAATCGACTGCCGCCTCAATGCCCATCAATTGCTGATAAGGGATCAACCGCGCCAAGCCCTTATCCAACTCCGCCGCCGACTGCACGCCACGGGCGGCATAGAGCCGAGTGAGCAAGGGCGGCAGGTCGCCGAGGTCTGGCAGGGTGTCGGGGAGCGGGCGGGCTTCGATGCGCATGGGCGGTTCTATATAACTCTGGGACTGGCGGAAATAGGCTTCCCTCGCCGGCTTATGGGAGAGGGGCTGGAGGTCAGGGCTGCGTCAAACACAAATCTTAAAACCCTCTCCCTAACCCTCTCCCGCGAGCGGGCAGAGGGAACTGATCGTGTACGGTTTAACTCCCCTCGCCCGCTTGCGGGAGAGGGGCTGGGGGAGAGGGCCGCGGCAAACACAAATCTCAAAACCCTCTCCCCTATCCGGGCGACCACTAGCAGACAGAGGGAACTGATCAGTGTGTGGTTGTAGAGCAGGTTTACTCCCCCCGATCCCCCATCAACCACTCCAACTGCACTTCATGCTGACCACGGTCATCGGTCACAAAAATAGTGCCTTCGCTAATCATCACAGCCCAGGTAATGCTGCGCGGCATGTCTTTGGCGAGGTTTTCCAGCGCCTCTTGCGGCACAGCGGCGATATTGACGTTTTTCAGCATTTTCGCCGCATCGACTACCTTGGTTTGCCACACCCGCAAGCTGCCATAGGCCAGCAGGCTGGTGCGTTCGGTGCGGCGTGAGCACCAGGTCAGGCGCTCGGCATCTGGCTGACCAACTTCAATCCAGTGCAGTACACGGCCATCCAGACTCTTTTCCCACAACGCCGGTTCATCGACATCCGACAGGCCACGGCCAAAGCTCAGCTCTTCGCTGTACCACAGGGCATAGGCGAGTAAACGCACGGTCATGCGTTCTTCAGTTTCCGAGGGGTGACGGGCGATGGTCAAACGCGAGGTGGCGTAGACGCCCCGGTCCAGGTCGGTGAGGTTGAGGTCGACTTTGTAGGTCGTAGAAGGCTGGGCCATGGTTCGGCTTCTGATAAGGAAAGGCGGCAAGTCTACCGTAAGCGCGTGCAGCGGGTTAGAGTCGCGGCCATTGTCTGCCGACGGATACCCAGCTATGAGCCTTGCCAGCAAACCCCTCGCCGGGGTCAAAGTCATTGAACTCGGCACCCTGATTGCCGGGCCTTTCGCCTCGCGCATCTGCGCGGAATTTGGCGCCGAGGTGGTCAAGGTGGAGTCACCGGACGGCGGCGATCCGCTGCGCAAGTGGCGCAAGCTGTATGAGGGCACCTCGCTGTGGTGGTTTGTACAGGCGCGCAATAAGCAGTCGCTAACGCTCAATCTCAAGCATGAAGAGGGCCGCGAGGTGCTGCGCAAGCTGCTCGGCGAAGCGGACATTCTGATCGAGAACTTTCGCCCCGGTGTGTTGGAAAAGTTGGGTTTTGGCTGGGAAGCCTTGCACGCGCTCAATCCGAAATTGGTCATGGTCCGCCTCTCAGGCTTTGGCCAGAGCGGGCCCATGAAGGACCAACCTGGCTTTGGCGCGGTAGGTGAATCCATGGGCGGCCTGCGTTATATCACCGGCTTTGAAGACCGTCCGCCGGTACGCACGGGCATTTCCATCGGCGACTCGATTGCCGCGCTGTGGGGCGTAATTGGCGCGCTGATGGCGCTGCGCCACCGTGAGGTCAACGGTGGTCAGGGCCAGGTGGTGGACGTGGCGCTGTACGAAGCCATTTTCGCCATGATGGAAAGCATGGTGCCGGAGTTCGATGTCTTCGGCTTTATCCGTGAACGCACCGGCAACATTATGCCGGGCATCACGCCCTCCTCCATCCATACCAGCAGCGATGGCAAGCACGTGCAGATCGGCGCCAACGGCGATGCGATCTTTAGGCGCTTTATGCTCGCCATTGGCCGCCAGGATTTGGCCGAAGACGCGACCCTGGCCAGCAACGATGGCCGCGACCTGCGCCGCGATGAGTTGTATGGCGTGATCGACCGCTGGGTGGGCTCATTGCCGCTGGAGGCTGTGCTAGCAACGCTAAACGCCGCCGACGTGCCCGCCAGCCGGATTTTTTCCGCCGAAGATATGTTTAGCGACCCGCAATACCTGGCCCGGGAGATGTTTCTTAGCGCCAAGCTGCCCGATGGCAAGGCGTTCAAGATGCCCGGCATTGTGCCCAAACTCTCGGAAACGCCAGGCAGCGCGGAGTGGGTGGGGCCAGAGCTGGGCGAGCATACCCACCAGGTGCTGGCGGGCTTGGGTTATAGCGCCGAACAGGTCGCTGCATTGAAAAAAAGCGGTGCGATTTAGAGCGCTCGGTGCGGGCATTTGCCCGTAGGGTGTGCTGTGCGCACCAAAGGCCAGACACGGGTGATAGCAATTGTGCATCCGTTCTGGACTGGCGCAGGCCGCAGCCTATATCGTGCGCCGACTGAGTCAGGGCGCGTCAGACGCCTACACTTTTTCTCGCTGTACTCCTGGCGTTCCTGGAGTTTTTTTCCATGCCTGCTTTGCCTTTTTTCAAACGTCTTTTCCTTCTGGCCGCCTGCGCCATGTGGACTTTTTGCGCCCACGCAGAAAGCAAACCACGGCTGATCTGGACCATCCGCGACATGCCGCCGTTCACCATTCTCGAGGGTCCGCTCAAGGGCAAAGGTATCGCCGACCGCATGCTGGCCTTGCTGCAAGCCGACCTGCCGCAATACGAGCACGTCGTCAGCGTGGCCAACCGCGCCCGCGCCAACCAGATTCTCAGCAGCGGCGTACTGACCTGCGATTCCGGGCTGCTGTGGAGCAAAGAGCGCGAGCAGATGATGTACTTCTCCATTCCCACCTTGGGCATTCTTACCAATGGTGTGGTGGTACGAAAAGTCGACGAAGAAAAGCTCGCGCCCTTTATCCAAAAAGGTGAGTTCGACTTGGCCGCGTTTATCGCCGACGGCCGCTATAACCTCGGTACCCTGGTGGAGCGCAGTTACGGCAAGGTCATCGACACCGAGCTGGCGCGCGCCAAGCCAGGCACCATCGTCGTGCACCACGGCACCGATGCCACCCTCAGCCTGCTACGGATGCAACAACACCAACGCCTGAGCGTGGTGCTCGGCTACTGGCCGGAACTGCGTTACCAAAGCGAAAACGCTGGGGTAACGCTGGAGGCGCTGAATTTCTATCCGGTAAAGGGCGTACCCACCTACCAACTGGCCTACGTCACCTGTTCGAAAACCCCGGAAGGCTTGCAGGCAATCAAAGCCATCAACGCCAGCGTGCGGCGCTTGCGCGAGGGCGAAGTGGTGGATTTGTATGCACAGTGGCTGGATGGCGATACGCGTAAGGCGTATTTGAAGGCGGCGAAAGGGTTCTTCAAAGAGTAACCACCGCTATCGCCCCGCAGGATATGCGTCTGGCCCCCCTGGATCCCCGCCTTCGCGGGGATGACGGATGTACCCCTACAACGTGCGTCATTCCACGCGCAGGCGGGAATCCAGTGATCCACAGCCAAAACGCTTTCTGCGCCTCCATAAAAAAGGCCAGCACCACAACGTGGGCTGGCCTTTTTCATTACCGTTTTGCTTACAACGGCTTGCCGCGATTGCCATGCTCGCTGACAAACGCCTGCATCGCTTTGATGTCGTTTGGCAGCACGGTGCAACGCTCCGGCCGGTCAAACAAATCCTGCAAGTGCGGCGGCAAGATCGGGCCTTTGCCGACGCCGGCTTTTTCCACCGCTTCGGGGAATTTCACCGGGTGCGCGGTGCCCAGAATCACCATCGGGGTGCTCAAGCTACGGCGGCATTCGCGCGCGGCTTTAACCCCAATGGCGGTGTGCGGGTCAAGCAACTCGCCGTTTTCGGCGAACACCTGGGCGATGGTTTCGCAGGTTTCTTCGTCGGTCACAGCCAGGGAGTCGAACAGCTTGCGCGCTTCGGTCCAACGGTCTTGATCAACGCTAAAGCCGCCGCCTTTTTTGAAGGTGGCCATCAGATCAGAGATAGCCGCGCCGTTACGACCGTGCAGGTCAAACAGCAGGCGCTCGAAGTTGGACGACACCATGATGTCCATCGACGGCGACAACGTTGGGTGCAGGGTGTCTTTGACGTACTGATTGCCGCTCATAAAGCGGTGCAGGATGTCGTTGCGGTTGGTGGCGACGATCAGTTGGCTGATCGGCAGGCCCATATTGCGCGCCAGGTAGCCGGCGAAAATATCGCCGAAGTTGCCGGTCGGCACCGAGAACGCGATGGAGCGCGCCGGGCCGCCGAGCTGCAGAGCTGCGTGAAAGTAGTAAACAATCTGGGCCATGATCCGCGCCCAGTTGATCGAGTTCACTGCCACCAGGCGCGTGCCTTTAAGGAAGCTCTGGTCGGCAAAGCTGTCTTTGACCATTTCCTGGCAGTCGTCGAAGTTACCTTCCACGGCGATGTTGTGGATGTTGTCGCCGAGGATGGTGGTCATCTGCCGACGCTGCACTTCCGAGACGCGGTTGTTCGGGTGCAGGATAAAAATATCGACGTTATCGCAGGCCTTGCAGCCTTCGATGGCGGCCGAACCTGTGTCGCCCGAGGTGGCGCCGATGATGACTACGCGCTCGTTGCGCTTGGCCAATACATAGTCGAGCAAGCGACCGAGCAGTTGCAGGGCGAAGTCTTTAAAGGCCAGGGTCGGGCCGTGGAACAGCTCGAGCACCCACTCGTTGCCATTCAGCTGACGCAGCGGCGCTACAGCGTTGTGGGCGAACACGCCGTAGGTTTCTTCGAGAATCTTTTTAAAGTCGGCATCTGGAATGCTGCCGGTGACAAACGGGCGCATCACGCGGAAGGCCAGTTCGTGATACGGCAGGCCGGCCCAAGAGGCAATTTCTTCCTGGGTAAAACGCGGCAGGTTTTCCGGCACATACAGGCCGCCGTCGCTGGCCAAACCGGCCAGCAGCACGTCTTCGAAATTCAGCGCAGGCGCTTGGCCGCGGGTACTGATGTAACGCATGAAATAGTCCTCAGCTCAATTGCTCAACGCGGATACGCACGACACTGCCCGCTACATCGTCTAGCGCCTCAAGGGCGGCGATGGCGTCGTTCATGCGTTGTTCCACTACGCGGTGAGTGACCAGAATCATCGGCACCAGGCCGTCTTGCTCTTCGACCTCCTGCTGCATGATCGATTCGATATTGATGCCACGCTCGGACAGGATGGTCGCCACCTGAGCCAATACGCCCGGGTGATCTTTGGCCTGAATGCGCAGGTAGTAAGCGCTTTCGCAGGCCTCGATCGGCAGAATGGGGTGGGTCGACAGCGCGTCCGGCTGGAAGGCCAGGTGTGGTACGCGGTTTTCCGGGTCGGTGGTCAGGGCACGTACCACGTCCACCAGGTCGGCAATCACCGACGAAGCGGTCGGCTCCATGCCGGCGCCAGCGCCGTAGAACAGGGTGCTGCCGGCAGCGTCACCGTTGACCATCACGGCGTTCATCACGCCATTGACGTTAGCAATCAGGCGGTCGGCCGGAATCAGCGTTGGGTGCACACGCAGCTCGATGCCAGCGGCGGTGCTGCGCGCCACGCCCAAGTGCTTGATGCGATAGCCCAGCGCTTCGGCGTAGTTGACGTCAGCGGTGGTGAGTTTAGTGATGCCCTCGGTGTAGGCCTTGTCGAACTGCAGCGGAATACCAAAGGCAATGGAAGCCAGGATGGTCAGCTTGTGGGCAGCATCGATGCCTTCAACGTCAAAGGTGGGGTCCGCTTCGGCGTAACCCAGGGCTTGGGCTTCAGCCAACACGTCGGCAAAGGTACGACCCTTCTCGCGCATTTCGCTGAGGATAAAGTTGCCAGTGCCGTTGATGATGCCGGCCAGCCAGTTGATACGGTTGGCCGCCAGGCCTTCACGGATGGCTTTGATCACCGGGATGCCGCCAGCAACAGCGGCTTCAAACGCAACGATCACGCCCTTCTCGCGGGCCTTGGCGAAAATTTCATTGCCGTGCACAGCAATCAGCGCCTTGTTAGCGGTAACCACGTGCTTGCCGTTTTCGATGGCTTTGAGCACCAGCTCATGGGCGATGGTGTAGCCGCCGATCAGCTCGATGACGATGTCGATTTCTGGGTTAGTGGCCACCGCGAACACATCGTTGGTGGTAGCAATACCGGTAATGTCGCACTGAGGGTTCTGCGAACGCAGCGCAATCTGCGCCACTTCGATGCCACGCCCTGCGCGCCGGGCAATTTCCTCGGCGTTGCGCTTGAGCACATTGAACGTACCGCCACCGACGGTACCCAGCCCACAGATGCCTACTTTGACCGGTTTCACCCTGAACTCCCCAGAACTTACTGCGTGAAACGGCCCACTTAGCGTGGGCCGTAAATATAAAAGAGCCGCACCTTACGAAGCGGCTCAGTATTAGTCAATCAGGCCGCGAGGCCCAAACAGCGCGGCGATCCGTAGGGTGTGCTATGCGCACCAATACGTGCGCCCCGATATCGCCACGGTGCGCGCAGCACAGCCTACTTGGCTTTCAGCGCCAACGCGGCGACTTGCGGCGCTGGCTGGTAACCCGGAATCAACTTGCCGTCAGCCAAGATGATGGCTGGCGTGCCATTCACACCAATGGCCTGGCCCAGGGCGAATTGCTGGTGCACCGGGTTTTCGCACTTGGCGGCTTTGATTTCTTTGCCTTCAACCATCTGGTCCATGGCTTTGCGGCGGTCTTTCGAGCACCACACGGCTTGCAACTGCATGTCACCTTCAGAGCCTGGGCCCTGACGCGGGAAGGCCAGGTAGCGCACTTCAATACCGCGACGGTTCAGCTCAGCCACTTCGGCATGCAGCTTGTGGCAGTAGGGGCAGGTGGTGTCGGTAAACACGGTGATATGGGATTTGGCTTCGCCCACCGCCGGGTAGATGACCATTTCGCTGGTGGGAATGGCGTTGATGGTTTTGGCGATGCCTTCGCTTTCAGCTTTCTCGGTGAGGTTGATCGGCTTGCCGCCGTTCACGTCGAACAGATAGCCCTGCATCACATATTTGCCATCAGCGCTGGCATAGATCACCCGCCCGCCTTGCATACGGACTTCGTACAGGCCGTTTAAGGGGCTGGCGGCGATACGTTCGATGGGCGTATCCATCTGCAGGGTTTCGAGGGTCTTGCGAATGGCTTGGTCGGCTTCATCGGCCATAGCCACGCAGCTGCTCAAGGCAATTAGGGCAGCAGCAATAATTCGGGTGACGCGCATTGGATACTCCTGGCAAACGCGGCAAAACAGCGAGGGCGAAGCCTACCATACAAGCCCGGCCCAGGCCGATTGCAGCGGGTCGGATGACGTAGGCAGACAGGTGGATGTCAGCCGCGGGGATGATGACGGGCGTGCAGCTCTTGCAAACGGGCGCGGGCGATATGGGTGTAGATCTGCGTGGTGGATAAATCGCTGTGGCCGAGCAGCATCTGCACCACACGCAAATCGGCGCCATGGTTAAGCAAATGGGTAGCAAAGGCGTGGCGCAGGGTATGCGGCGACAAGGCCTTGCTGATGCCGGCGACTTTGGCGTGGTGTTTGATGCGGTGCCAGAAGGTCTGGCGAGTCATCTGGTCGCCGCGCGAACTGGGGAACAACACATCGCTTGGCTGGCCACCGAGCAGCTCGCCGCGCGCCTGACGCATATAGCGTTCAATCCAGGCAATGGCCTCTTCGCCCATGGGCACCAGACGCTCCTTGCTGCCCTTACCGAAGACCCGCAGTACGCCCTGACGCAGGTTGACCTGCTCCAAGGTCAGACTGATCAGCTCGGTTACCCGCAAGCCACAGGCATACAGCACTTCCAGCATGGCGCGGTCGCGCAGGCCAATGGCATCGGCGACTTCCGGTGCCGCTAACAGGGCCTCGACGTCGGCTTCGGACAGGCTTTTGGGCAGCGGCCGGCCAAGCTGGGGCATTTCTACCTGTAGCGTAGGGTCGGTGGCGATGAGGTTTTCCCGCAGCAAATAACGATAAAAACCGCGCACCGCCGAGAGAAAGCGCGCAGTGGAACGGGCAACGTACTTCTGCTCCAGGCGCCAGGCCAGGTGATCGAGCAACACATCACGGCCGATATCCGACAGGTTCAAGCCACGCTCCTGCAGCCAGCCATTGAAATGCGCGAGATCGCTGCGATAGGCCGAACGCGAGTGTTCAGACAACCCCTTTTCCATCCACAGGGCATCGAGAAACTGGTCGATAAGCGGGTGATCAAGAACCGGCATAAATAGGCGTTACCTGGCGTGGAAGGCGGCTAGTCTTTCACAGCCACGCTCGTCGTCACAGGTTTACCGAAGCAAATTCAGAGCCGACGGCTGGCGTGAGAATGATGCCGTCACCCTATCTTTGGGTGGGTGACAGGCCGCCATCTGACGACCATGATTTCAACACGCCACTACTGCCTGCCGGACACCCACCATGGCCACTCAACAGAACTCCCGCCTCGGTCAAATACTGCTGAACAAAGGACTGATCAGCGCCGACCAACTGGCTCATGCCATCCAGTTACAAGCCAGCAGCCACAAACGATTAGGGGAAATCCTTATCGAGCTGGGGCTGGTCAGCGATCGCCAACTGAGCAAGGCGCTGAAAAAGCAAAGCAACCTGCGTGTTGCCGCCACCTTGGTTGCCGCGTTGCTTAGCCCGTTTCAAATGGCCAGTGCGGATTTACATCGCCCCGCACCCAGCAGCCTTAGCCGCACGCTCCAGCCTTTGAATGATTCGGAGATGAGCAACGTCAGCGCGCAAGGGCTGGACGATGTGCTGCAGGGTTTGTTTTTACAGGCAGAAAGCGGCGACGGCCTGGGTACGGCGGGCAAACTGGCCAAGCTGGTGATGCCCGTACTCAGCAGCCTGGAAGCCGAAACCTCACTGAAAGATGTGCGCTACGACACCAGCAAACTGACCTCAGTGGTCAACGCCGACGGCAGTGTGAACGTGCGCTTGCCCAGCTCCATAGGCGAGCTGCGTTTCGACAATGTGCGGGTAGCCGGGGCTGGTGCGGGACAAAGCATGGGCAGCGTAACGCTGCAGGACATTGACCTTTCCCAGGCGTCGCTGCGCATCAGCCTCAGACCGTAGGCAATACCGGCACCGGGTGCTTGTCGTCGTCGATGGCAACAAAGCTGAACAACCCGGTGATCGCCTTCTCGCGACCATCGCTGTACATGCTTTCAACAAACACCTCGACCTCAACTTTGAGGCTGGTGTTGCCCACTTTCACCACGCGCCCTACCAACTCCACGATCGAGCCAGCCGGGATCGGGTGTTTGAAGTCAATGCGATCGGATGAAACGGTCACCAGCGGCAACCGGCAAAAACGCGTGGCGGCGATAAACGACACTTCGTCCATCCACGCCAATGCGGTGCCGCCAAACAGCGTGTTGTGGTGGTTGGTGGTCGGCGGGAA
>NZ_JBBNAH010000106.1:0-2914 GCF_037994325.1 Pseudomonas sp. | reverse complement strand
TGGCGCAGCTCGACCAGCGACTCGGTGGAGCCGCCCAAACGGTGATACCAGACGGCGTTAAAGGCGGTGGTATCGCGCTCTTCATCGGCGTTGATCGTGCCGCTGTTGTCGTAGCGCAGTTCTTCGTAGGTGGCGCCCAGATCCAAGCGGTTGGCAGCGGAGGCCGAGCCCAAGGTGTACACGCCGCCAAACGAGGTGGAGTGGTACTTGTCGTTTTCGTCCTCAACCGCGGTGTCGCCGGTGTCTTCGGTTTTGCGGTATTGGGCTTGCAGCTTCAAACGCTGACTGGACGTAAATTCCATCACCGAATCCAGGGTCACTTTGTGGTCGGTGTTACTGGCGTCGGCGTCGTCGTGGTAGATCTCGCTGTTGGCCTCGTAGCTCAGGCGGTAAGCGCTGTTTCTGTCCTCAGCCAGCAGCTCAAAGGCTGGTTTGATCGAGGTGATCCAGGACGACTCTTTGTGTTTTTCCAGTTCGCGGAAGTTGTCGTCGTAGCTTTCTTTCACGCTGAGCGTTGGCGTGAATTGCAGGCCAAATACGTCGACACTTTGGGGTTCCAGTGCCCAAGCCGAAGCGGGCAGTACGGTCGGAGCTGCAAGCGTAAGGGCTAGCCGACGGATCGATTTCATGCGAAGTCCTTGCTGTGTTCATTCCTGCGGCGATACGCGCGTCAGGGCGTTCGGGGAGCTGTTGCGCTTGGGTTAGTGCGCGGCTTTTTCAAATGGTTTCATTAACTCTTGCTTCAGCTTGGGCTGGCGGTGTTCGGGTTGTTGCTGGTGCCGGCGTTGACGGCGTTTGGCACGCCGGTTCCGGCGTTATCGCCGACGGTCGGGACGTTTTTTTCAGCGGCCTCTGGCAACTGATCCGCGGCCTGAACAGCGCCGGCGGTAAGGGCAAGCAACAGGGCTGTGGCGTAAAGGGCCCGCATGGTGTGCGTCCTGGTCTGGGCTGGCAGTGGCGTGCCAGCGGTGAAATTCAGCCCTTCCCCCACGCTACCGCCCCAAGGTTGCACGTATGGCCCTCGAGAACGCGTCAGCAAAAATGTGGTGAAAGCAGTGTTCGGTAGAACCTTTACAGCGGTCTTTAAGCACTCTTGATATGGCTTAAAGGCACGCGAACAGATTGTTCACGGCTGAGTAACTGCAACAGGACCATCACCCGCTCTGTGCCATCCATCCCGAGGAAAATACCCTCGAGGGTGTTCAGCGGGCCTTGGATGATTTGCAACTTGTCGCCAGGCTGAAACGTGCGGCTGGGCAACTCTTTCGAGCAACGCGCGCGCAAATGCTCGATCACTTGGTCGGTGACCGTAGCGGGGCCGTGGTTGAAGTTGACGATGCGGCTCACTCCGCGTGTGGAGCGCAGCGCAGACCAGTTGTCCTCATGGCTCAACTGGATAAATAGATATCCGGGAAACAGCGATTCGAGCACGCTTTGTGGCTTGCCGCGCAGCAGTCGTTGCGTGACAAGTTGTGGCCGAAAGGTCACATAGTTCTGCCGGAGCAAATTATCCTCGGCGCGGCTGTCCTGACGTGCTTTGCACTGCAGGAGGTACCAGGCCGGCTGGGTGGTGCTGAGTCTTTCCATAGACCGTTCACTCCACTTCGCGAGATCAAGCTGGCTGAGATATCTGGCCGTGCTTAGAAACTTCCTAAGCCTGCGGACCAGGACCTAATTCACACGAAGCACGAAATATGCCATCACATGTTGCACATGCTAACGAACGTATGTGTCGCTTTCATGGCGCCCCCGCTTAGCGAGGATTTCTAGCTGATTTTGTTAGGTTTATTTTGATCGAAAAGTTCAAAAAAAATGTTTCAAAATCAGCGGGGCGCGGAGCATATGTCGCCTTTGACTGACATAGCAACAGGCCATCTTTGCGTTTTTAACCTGTTTTAAGTCCTTTAAAGGACTAAGAATTTTCTTAATTTCCCTGTGTAAACAAGCTTCTGGACGTTGTTCTAGATCGTTTTTTTCCAAACTTTGGTTGGTTCTAATTTTGCGGGCTTGTTCCGCTTTTTCTTCGGTTATTTAGCCGATCAGTGGTCGGTTTTTATCCGACGAAACCATCTGCTGCGGGTTATGGGTAGCCCTTGTTCGACTAACTTCCTGCACCCTTGCTGTGCAGTAAAAGACCCGGCTGCTACTAAACGATGACAAGGGAGTTGGGTTTCGATAACGGATGCGTGGTTGTGTGACATATCGGTCATTACGAGTGGTAAAAGCGCCGATAAAAGCTGGCGTAGTTGGGCAAGCTGCTGTTTTGCTGTCTGTTGGGCAACAGCGTTATCGCGCAAAGCCCCCTGCTAAGGGCTGCGGTCGGTTTTGCTGGCTGCCCACTTTTAGCCCGAGCGAGCGCTAGGTTCAGCATGGCGCTGCTTCGCTATAGCGAAATGCTTACAAGGCGTGGCTCTGATATCGCCTTTTCTGTCTGTAGGGGTTTGCTTAATCTGTAGCTGTCACTGGGGCACAGGAGGTGCTTCAGGATCAGGGAAGATCGACCATTGCCATGATGGCTACCGACAGGATGTTGGAATGGTCTGAGAAAAACCCGCTTCGGCGGGTTTTTTGTTGTGCGCGATTTTTGAGTTTTGGGCGTGGTTGGTGGGTGGTCGTTTCGGGTGTTCGTAGGGTGTGCTGTGCGCACCAGCTTTTGCTTTGGGGTTGGTGGTTTTCTTCGTTACCTCGTTTGCTGGGCGTTTGGTTTCGCGCCTTACGCGCGAGTTACTTTTTGCCAGTCGCGGCAAAAAGTAACCAAAAAACGCTTGCCCCTACCTTGGCCCTCCGCTGCGCTACGGGTCCCCTCGCTACGTCGCCGCTCCAGGGGTCGGCGTGCAGGGCCATCCTTGGCCCCACGCCTTTCGCGGCTCCTGCCGCTCCACCCCCTGCGCAACGACTCCGCTCGGCCTGCGAT
>NZ_JBBNAH010000105.1:0-18698 GCF_037994325.1 Pseudomonas sp. | reverse complement strand
GCATTGGTGCGCACAGCACACCCTACGGATTAGGCATGGAAACCCGATTGCTGGCAGACTTGCGCGCTCAAGGAGCCCCGCATGTCCCGCCCGCTATGCCGCCGTTGTTGCCGCCCGCTCAGCCATTGCTTATGCGCGCTGATTCCCAGCCTGGACAGCCGCACCCGCGTGTTGATTCTGCAGCACCCCAGTGAAGTCAAACATGCCTTGAACACTGCGCGCTTGGCCGCTCTTGGCTTGGTCAATGCTGAGCTATGCGTGGGCGAAGTGTTCGCGGAATTGCAGGGCTGGCTTGAGCGCCCCGGCTACCAGAGCTGCCTGCTGTTTCCAGGTGAGGGCGCGCAGCCGTTGGCGTCACTGCCGAGTGATATGCCGCTGCAATTGGTGGTGCCGGATGGCACCTGGCGCAAGGCCGCTAAGTTGCTGCATATGAACCCGCTACTGGCAACCTTGCCACGGGTGACGCTGGCCGAAGGCGGCGTGTCGCGCTACCGCTTGCGCAAAGCGCCGATGGCGGGCGCGTTGTCGACCATTGAAGCCATTGTGCAGGCGCTCGACAGCCTCGAAGCGCCGCGCCAATTCGGTGAATTGCTGCGACCGTTTGAGGCGTTGATTGAGGGGCAGATTGCGGCGATGGGGGAGGACGTGTTTAAGCGCAATCATGCTGTGGGTCCGGCGCGCCATTGCGATGAGGCCGACAAATCTGCATTCCCGCCTGCGCGGGAATGACGGAGATCTCAATCTTGCTTCCCGTTATTCCTGCGCAGGCGCAACTCTGGATTGCTCAAGCGAGCGCGGTTGTCAGCGGCATTCTGGGTCCTCGCCTGCGCGGGGACGACGGGGAGTATTCATGCCGCACCGTCATTCCGTTTAGGCGGGGATGACCGAGACCTTCCTTACACCCCCGTCATTCCCGCGTAGGCGGGAATCCAGGCTGCAGGGCAGACGTCGGAAACCGTTTTTCCGGTTAGCTTCTGGCCGCGAGATAACTCGCGTAATCCGGCACCCGATGGGCATGTTCTTGCTGCAACAACGGGCTGCTGAGCAGGTAATCGGCACTGCTTTCGTTGCAGGCCACGGGAATGTTCCATACCGCTGCTACCCGCAGCAGTGCTTTGATATCCGGGTCGTGGGGTTGCTGTTCAAACGGGTCCCAAAAGAACACCAGTAGATCGACCCGGCGTTCGGCGATGCGCGCGCCGATTTGTTGGTCGCCGCCCAAGGGACCGCTGATCATGCTTTCCACTGGCAGTTTCAACCGCCGCGTCAGCAGCAAGCCGGTGGTGCCGGTGGCGATCAGTTCATGCTGGGCTAAGCGCTCGCGGTGGCGTTCGCTCCAGTCGAGCAAAAACTCTTTGCAGTGATCGTGCGCCACCAAGGCAATACGTTTGCGCGCCGGTAACTGCGCGCTGGTAAACGGCACTCGGCTCACGGCGCATCCCGCAGGGCCAAGGCGTTGTCGAGCATGCGGTTGGAGAACCCCCATTCGTTGTCGTACCAGGCCAATACCTTGAGCAGCTTGCCGTTGGTTTTGGTGTGGTTGGCGTCGAAGATGGAGGAGAGCGGGTTGTGGTTGAAGTCATGGGACACCAACGGCAAGGCGTTGTAGCCCAGAATCGGCGACTGGCTGCTGGCGGACAGCATGAGCGCATTGACCGTTTCCGCGCTGACCGCTTGTTTTAGTTCTAGGGTTAAATCCACCAACGACACGTTGATCACCGGCACCCGCACGGCCATGCCGGTGAGCTTGCCCGCCAGTTCCGGCAACACCAGGCCCACGGCTTCGGCGGCGCCGGTTTTGGTCGGGATCATCGATTGTGTGGCCGAGCGCGCGCGGTACGGGTCGCTGTGGTAGACGTCAGAAAGATTCTGATCGTTGGTGTAGGCGTGAATGGTGGTCATCAAGCCGTTTTCGATGCCCAGTTCACGGTGCAGCACCTGGGCAATCGGCGCCAGGCAGTTGGTAGTGCAGGAGGCGCTGGAAATCACTTGGTGGGATTGGCGCAGTACATCGTGGTTAACGCCGTAGACGATGGTGGCATCGGCGCCTTTGGCCGGGGCGGAGATAATCACCTTCTTGGCGCCGGCAGAGAGATGCGCCGCAGCTTTATCGCGGTCAGTAAACAGGCCGGTGCACTCGAACACGATGTCGATTTGCTGCTCGTGCCAGGGCAGGTCGGCGGGGTTACGCACAGCGGTCACGGTAATGCGGTCACCGTTAACCAGCAGCGCGTCCGATTGCGCCTCAACCGTGCCGTCAAAAATGCCGTGCACGCTGTCGTACTTCAACAGGTGGGCATTGATGGCGCTGTCGCCGAGGTCGTTGATGGCGACCACCTGAATTTGCTGGCGGTAGTCCTGGGTGTACAGGGCGCGCAGAATGTTGCGGCCGATGCGGCCAAAGCCGTTGATTGCGATACGCAGTGTCATGGAATCACCGAATCTGGTTTTTGTTGTTGGAATTACAAGATTATGCTCGGTAATATAAAAAACCAAGCCGATATTCCGATGAAATTTTGTTTTATATAAAAATTACGCCTTGCTGGAGCCGATGATATGCATCCCCGTGTCGTAGAAGTTACAGAGCGTTTGATTGCCCGCAGCCGCGCCACCCGTGAGCATTATCTGAAGATGATTCATGCGGCGGCCTCCGATGGTCCGGCCCGCGCCAAGCATCAATGCGCCAACTTTGCCCACGGCGTTGCCGCCTGTAGCGGCGAAGACAAACAGCGCCTGCGGCTGATGGATTCAGCCAACGTGGCGATTATTTCCGCCTACAACGACATGCTTTCTGCCCACCAGCCGTACGAGCATTACCCCGATCAAATCAAACAAGCCCTACGGGACATTGGCTCGGTTGGCCAATTTGCCGGTGGCGTACCGGCCATGTGTGACGGCGTTACCCAGGGTGAGCCGGGCATGGAAATTGGTATCGCCAGCCGCGAAACCATCGCCATGTCTACCGCCGTGGCGCTCTCGCACAATATGTTCGACGCCGCGTTGTGCTTAGGTATCTGCGACAAAATCGTGCCGGGCCTGATGATGGGCGCCCTGCGTTTTGGTCACCTGCCGATCTTGTTTGTACCGGGTGGGCCGATGACCACCGGCTCGTCCAACAAGGAAAAAGCCGAAGTCCGCCAGCGCTACGCCGAAGGCAAAGCCACCCGCGACGAATTGCTTGAATCGGAAATGAAGGCCTACCACGGCCCCGGCACCTGCACCTTTTACGGCACCGCCAATACCAACCAGTTGTTGATGGAAGTGATGGGCCTGCACCTGCCGGGCGCCTCGTTTGTTAACCCGTACACGCCACTGCGCGATGCCCTGACCCGCGAAGCCGCGCAGCAAGTCACCCGCCTTACCCAGCAGTCCGGCAACCTGGTGATGCTCGGTGAGTTGGTGGATGAGAAGGTGCTGGTCAACTCCATCGTTGCCTTGCATGCCACCGGCGGTTCCAGCAACCACACCCTGCATATGCCGGCCATTGCCCGCTCCGCTGGCATTCTGCTGACCTGGCAGGACATGGCTGACCTTTCGGAAGTGGTGCCGACCATGGCCCACGTTTACCCCAACGGAAAATCGGACATCAACCATTTCCAGGCCGCTGGCGGCATGGCCTTCCTTATTCGCGAACTGCTTGATGGCGGCTTGCTGCATGAAGATGTTCACACCGTGGTCGGCAAAGGCCTGCGCCGTTACACCCAGGAGCCGTTTCTCGATGACGGCAAATTGGTCTGGCGTGATGGCCCGAGCAAAAGCCTCGACGAAAGTATTCTGCGCCCGCTGGCCAACCCGTTCTCGCCAGAGGGCGGCCTGCGCGTGATGGATGGCAACCTCGGGCGCGGCGTGATGAAGGTTTCTGCTGTGGCCTTGGAACACCAGATTGTTGAAGCGCCCGCGCGGGTGTTCCACGACCAGCAAGAGCTGGCCGATGCCTTTCAGGCCGGCGAGTTGGAGAGGGACTTTGTGGCTGTGGTGCGTTTCCAGGGCCCGCGCAGCAACGGCATGCCCGAGTTGCACAAAATGACCCCGTACCTCGGCGTATTGCAGGACCGTGGTTTTAAAGTGGCGCTGGTCACCGATGGCCGTATGTCGGGCGCCTCGGGTAAGATCCCGGCCGCCATTCATGTCTGCCCGGAAGCCTTCGACGGCGGCCCGCTGGCGCGCGTGCGCGATGGCGATATCGTGCGTGTTGATGGAACCAAGGGCGAGCTTAAGGTTCTGGTAGAGGCGGCGGAATTGGCCGCGCGGGAAAACGCCCAGGGCCTGCCTGTTGCCTTTGGCACCGGGCGTGAATTGTTTGCCTTTATGCGCGCCTCGTTCAGCACTGCCGAGCAGGGAGCGAGCGCCTTTACTAGCAGTTTGGAAGGGTTGAAATGAAGTTAGCCTTGGTTGGCGATATCGGCGGCACCAACGCGCGTTTTGCGCTGTGGCGCGATAACGGATTGGAGTCGGTGCAGGTGCTAGCCACGGCGGATTATCCCGGCGTTGAGCAAGCCATTCTGGCCTACCTCGCCGGCCTCGGCTTGGCGCCCGGTGCGATTCATGCGGTGTGCCTGGCCTGTGCCGGTCCGGTGAGCGGCGATTTGTTTGTTTTCACCAACAACCACTGGCGCTTGAGCCGCTCGGCCTTCTGCCGCGACTTGCAGGTGGACGAGTTGCTGCTGATCAACGACTTCTCGGCCATGGCCTTGGGCATGACGCGCTTGCAAGACCATGAGCGCGTTGAGGTCTGCCCAGGTTCAGCCGAAGCCCATCGTCCGGCGGTGGTGGTTGGGCCGGGCACTGGCCTGGGCGTCGGCACCTTGCTGGGTGCCGCAGATGGCAGCTGGCAAGCCTTGCCGGGCGAGGGCGGGCATGTTGATTTGCCCATCGGGACACCGCGCGAAGCAGCGCTGTGGCAGCAGTTGTATCAACTCAACGGCCATATCCGCGCCGAAGATGTGTTGAGTGGCGGCGGTTTGCTGCTGCTGTATCGCGCCTTGTGCGCGCTGGATGGCCATGCCGAAACCCTGGCCTCGCCAGCCGAAATCACTACCGCCGCTTTAGCCGGTGATGAAGTGGCCATCGCCGTGATTGACCAATTCTCCAGTTGGCTCGGGCGGGTGGCCGGCAATAACGTGCTCACCCTCGGCGGGCGCGGTGGCGTGTATATCGTCGGCGGCATCGTGCCGCGCTTCACCGAGCTATTCTTGCGCAGCGGTTTTGCCCGCTGCTTCGCCGAAAAAGGCCCGATGAGCAAGTACATGGTCGATGTGCCGGTGTGGTTGGTGACCGCCGAATACCCAGGCCTGACCGGTGCCGGCGTGGCGTTGCAGCAAGTGATTGAACAGCGTCAAATCGCCGAGCAGCGCGTAGGGGTTAGAATCCCCGGCTGAACTCATCCTAAGCAGACCCATCGAAGTGCCCTCTAAACCAATAAAGAAGATAAGGAAGGCCCCTTGAGCCAGAGCGGAAAATCCATCCTGTTGGTGGATGACGATCAGGAAATTCGCGAGCTGCTGGAAGCCTACTTAAGCCGCGCCGGTTTCCATGTACGCACCGTCGGCGACGGTGCCGACTTTCGCGCCGCGCTGGGCGAGGAGAGCGCCGACCTGCTGATTCTGGATGTGATGCTGCCCGACGAAGACGGCTTTAGCCTTTGCCGTTGGGTGCGCCAACACCCGCGCCTGGCCCAAGTGCCGATCATTATGCTGACCGCCAGCTCAGACGAAGCCGATCGTGTAATCGGCCTGGAACTGGGCGCCGACGACTACCTCGGCAAACCCTTTAGCCCGCGCGAGCTGCAAGCGCGGATCAAAGCCCTGTTGCGCCGCGCCCAATTCGGCCAGGAGCGCAGCCGCGTGGAAGTGCTGGCCTTTGATGAATGGCGCCTGGATATGGTCAGCCATCGCCTGTTCCACCTCGACGGCGAAGAAGTGTTTCTGTCCGGCGCCGACTTTGCCCTGCTCAAACTGTTTCTTGACCACCCGCAGCAAATCCTCGACCGCGACACCATCGGCAACGCCACCCGTGGTCGCGAACCGATGCCGCTCGACCGTATTGTCGATATGGCCGTCAGCCGTTTGCGCCAGCGTTTGCGCGACACCGGCAAAGCGCCGCGGCTGATCCGCACCGTGCGCGGCTCCGGCTATCTGCTGGCGGCCCAGGTGACGCCGCACAATGCTGTCTAGCCCGCCAGCCGCGCCCAAACCCTGGTACCAGCGCTGGTTTGGTTGGGTGCCGGTGCCGCGCTCATTGCTCGGGCGCATGTTGCTCCTGACCTTGTTGGCGGTGCTGATGGCGCAGAGTCTTTCCAGCGTGATCTGGCTGTCGCAACTGCGTGCTACGCAGTTGGAAGGGTTGGTCACCAGTGCGCGCAGCCTGGCGCACTCCATGTCCGCCAGCGTTAGCTACTTGCGCTCTTTGCCCTTGGCCTACCGACCGCTGGTGCTCGACCAATTGCGCAGCATGGGCGGCACCCGTTTTGTCGTCACCCTCAACGACAAACCCCTGGATATGCAGGTGCTGCCGCCCACACCGCGCAAAACCGCAGTACTCGAAGCTGTGCACGACGTGCTGCGCGAAGCCATGGGTAGTAACGTCGACATTCTGGTGACCTTTGTTGCCCCCGACGACCTGCGCATCTTTAACGGCGGCCTCAAGCTGGAAGAACTGCCGCGCTCCTGGGCCCACTACGCACTGACCCTGGAGCCGGTGAAACCGCCGGTACTGGTTACGCAAATTCAAATGGCCCCGGGCGAATGGCTGTATATCGCCTCGCTGTTGCCCGAGCCCTACACCAGCCTGGAAGAAGAGGGGCTACCGGCGCAGCAGGTGTGGTTCATCATTCTCACCAGCGGCTTTCTGCTGTTCTTTATTGGCGTGCTGGTGCACTGGCAAAGCCGGCCGCTCAAGCGCTTGGCGCGGGCGGCGCGAGATATGTCGCTGGGGGCTGCCGAGGTGCGCCCGGTGGCGGAGGGCGGTGGTAGCGAAGTGGTGGAAGTAGGGCGGGCGTTTAACGCCATGCGTGAGCGCATCAGCCGCTACCTGATTGAACGCAGCCAATTGTTTAGCGCCATTTCCCACGACCTGCGCACACCGATCACGCGTTTGCGTTTACGTGTGGAGCTGCTGGAAGACGAAAAAGTCCAAGCCAAATTCGGCCGCGACCTGGATGACCTGGAGATGCTGGTCAAAGGCGCCTTGCAGTGTGTGAAAGACACCGACATTCACGAAAACATCGAGCCGGTAGACCTTAACCTGGCGCTCGATTGCCTGATCGAACCGTACCTGCCACCGCAAGGGAATGGGCGGGTTAGCCTGGATGGCCGAGCACTGGCGGCCTATCCCGGCAAGCCACTGGCGTTGCGGCGCTGCATGGGTAACCTGATCGACAATGCCCTCAAATACGGCAACAAAGCGCATCTGCATATCGAAGACAACGACACGGCGTTTGTCCTGCATGTCGATGACGAAGGCCCGGGGGTTCCAGAGCAGCGGTTGGAACAGGTGTTCGAGCCGCACTTTCGCTTGGCAGGCAAGCAGCAGGGATATGGCTTGGGGTTGGGGATTGCACGCAATATTGCCCATAGCCATGGGGGTGAGGTGACTTTGCAGAATCTGCGCGAAGGTGGGTTGCGAGTGACGCTTTATCTACCCAGACCTGTGGACTAGCAGTCACACATCTCGTGAGACCTGCGTCATTTTCTCAGCGTTATCGTCACGCAGTAAAAAGCCCGCCGAGCGGGCTTTTTACTGCGTATTCACGCCTCAGTCCTTGAGTCCTCGCGTCAAAGCTCGCCGTCCCACAACTCCAGTAAATGCGGTGGCAGGAGGGGGAGACCATCAATCACCGGGACCCGGGAGTTGATATACGCCCGATGGCTTTCCGGCGAATTGAGTTCGGGTTTATTTTCACTCCTGGCCTTGCTCGGCAGATGGGACCCTACCTCGTAGTGACCGGACTTGTTGGTCCACACCGCGATGTTGGAGCTGTCGTCAAACATGATTTCGCCAGCCAGTAATACCGGCTTGCCACGTGTTATCGACGTATGACCGTAGCGGGGATCTTCGTTTTTATTAATGAAAACAGTCCTCGGATCACTCGCTAACACAGCGAAGTCGTACCACCCGGTCAATTTGTTTACCCCCTTGATTACGCTGGCATCAATGCCAGAGGCAATTGGTGATTTCCCCAGCGACTCACCGGTTGGCAATCAGCAGATCGGCCTTGTCGCCAAACACTTCCAAGGTGCCGGCAAGCGAGCTGGGTTTGTTGCCGGTAACTTCAGTCAAAATCGCCGTGGCGGTGCGCTGCAAGTTGGGGTTAAGCAACACCGCGCCGCCCAGTTGGCTAACGCCGTTAACGCGGCTGTTGTTGTAGATAACGCCGGGCTGTTGCACATCGAATTCGCTGAAACGGTTGTGGGAAAGGCCCTTGGCATTGGGGTTAGCGATCTCGATAACCGGCACGCCGTTGCCAGCGCTAATGACGTGGGTGCTACCCGCGGGCGTTGTTGGGTCAACCAGAATGTCCGCCGCCGCCCAGCCCGGCACGCCGGCCAATAGCAATGACAACACCAGGCGCTTGAGCGACCACGCAGGCGGATTGGCAATAGGGCTGTGCCCTTGTTGTTGCCCAGGCTTGCGCTGAGCACAGGTAGTTTCCGCGACGGGAATAAGGAAGCCAAGCGGCTTGCTAAATATCAGGCGGAAACAGCGCTTATTCATGACCGACTCGAATTGAGGAATTATCGGTCTAGGTTAAAAAAAGCCTGCTTTCACGGCTGTAGGATCGCTCAGAAGAAAACAGTGACGTTCGCGATGACACGGCTAGGATCGCTCCGCCGCCCCCTGTAAACAGCTGCAAAGGGCTCTAGCCAGCAGGTTTGTCACAACCTAGTGACACTTTTCTGGAAACCGAATGCCGCTTTCCCACTCTGACGCTGGGTAAAATTCGCCGCATTCACAAGAACGCCGTACGAACAAAAATAATGTTGAACAAGGACCGCTCATGACCGGCGATACCACCCCTTTCTCATTCGGCAGCTGGCTTCACGCTCCCGTTCACCAGCAATGGCTACAAACCGAAGGCTTGCGTCTGTTGTCCTTTGCCAAGGCCTCGAAAGTGCCGCAAGGCTTTGCCAACCTCGATGCCAGCGGCCGACTGCAAGCCGATGCCATTGCCGAAACCATGAACACCACCCGTATGACCCACAGCTTTGCCATGGCGCATGTGCAAGGCATTCCCGGTTGCCTGGAGCTGGTTGAGCACGGCGTGGCGGCATTACTTGGCCCATTACGCGACGCCGAGCACGGTGGCTGGTACGCAGTGGCCGAGCACCGCGATGGCAACACCGGTAAAGCCGCTTACCTGCATGCGTTTGTTGCTTTGGCCGCCAGCTCCGCAGTGCAAGCCGGTGCTACTAACGCCCAAGAGTTACTGGCGCAAGCGACGCAGATCATCGACCAGCATTTCTGGAATGAAGAGGAGGGCGCCTTACGCGAGTCCTTCTCGCGCGATTGGAGCGAAGAAGAACGTTATCGCGGCGCCAACAGCAATATGCATGGCACCGAAGCGTTCCTCGCCCTCGCGGATGCCACAGGCGACAGCCGTTGGCTGGAGCGCGCGCTGCAGATTGTCGAGCGCCTGATCCATGGCCACGCGGCGGCTAACGACTTCGCCGTCATCGAGCATTTCGACCGTCAGTGGCAGCCGCAACTCGATTACAACGCCGACAATCCGGCCGATGGTTTCCGCCCCTATGGCACCACGCCGGGCCACGCGTTCGAGTGGGCACGCCTGGTGTTGCACTTGGAAGCCGCTTTGCAGCGCGCCGGGTTTGCCGCGCCCGATTGGTTGCTGCACGACGCCAATGGCCTGTTCGACAGCGCCTGTCGTTATGCCTGGAATGTCGATGGCGCGCCGGGTTTGGTCTACACCCTCGATTGGCAAAACCAACCCGTAGTGCGCGCCCGTTTGCATTGGGTACACGCCGAGGCCAGTGCCACGGCTGCGGCGCTTCTTAAGCGCACCGGGGCGCAACGCTACGAGGTCTGGTACCGGCGCTTCTGGGATTTTATCGAGCGTCACTTTATGGATTACGTGCAGGGCAGTTGGCATCACGAGTTGGATACCGACAACAAACCTGCCGCCAGTATTTGGGCTGGCAAGCCCGATCTGTACCACGCCTATCAAGCCGTGCTACTGCCGCAAGTGCCCTTGGCGCCTAGCCTCACGGCTGCGCTGGTCGAGCTTTCTACATCGTCACCGGCTATGTAACCGGCCAGTGACATTTACGCATCCCTTCGTTACTTCACGAGGTGGTTTGCATGATTAGAATCCGTGCAACGCAAGCTTCCGACTTGCTTGTATAACAACAAAAAAAGGTAACCAGATGAACGCGATTAATCGTCTCGCCGCTGTTATTTCCCTCGCCTCGTTGTTCCCTCTTAGCGCCCTAGCCGCCGACGCCCCTGCAGAGTCCAAAGGCACTGTAGAAGTAGTGCATTGGTGGACGTCTGGTGGTGAAGCAAAAGCCATCGATGTGCTGCGCAAGTTGGTTGAGAAAGACGGCTACACCTGGAAAGACAGCGCCGTAGCCGGTGGCGGTGGTGCCGCTGCCATGACCGTACTGAAAACCCGCGCCGTGTCTGGCAACCCGCCATCGGCCGCACAGATCAAAGGCCCTGACCTGCAAGATTGGGGCGCCCTCGGTTTGCTCACTGACCTGGACGATGTGTCCAAGGCCAATAACTGGGACAAGCTGCTGTCCAAAACCGTTGCCAACACCATGAAGTACGACGATCACTATGTCGCCGTACCGGTGAACATTCACCGTGTGAACTGGCTGTGGGTCAACCCGGTTGCCATGAAAAAGGCCGGCGTTGAAAAGGCCCCGACTACCCTCGACGAATTGTTCGCTGCTGCCGAGAAATTCAAGGCTGCCGGCCTGATTCCGTTGGCTCACGGTGGCCAGCCATGGCAGGACAGCACCGTGTTTGAAGACCTGGTGCTGAGCATCATGGGCGCTGACGGCTACACCAAAGCCTTTATCGAGCAAGACCAAGACACCCTCACCAGCGCGAAAATGACCGAAGTGTTCAAGGCCCTGAAAAAACTTCAAGGTTACATGGACCCGGACGGCACTGGCCAAGACTGGAACCTGGAAGCAGCCAAGGTCATCAACGGCAAAGCCGGTATGCAGATCATGGGTGACTGGGCCAAGAGCGAGTGGAGCGCGGCAGGCAAAAAAGCCGGCACCGACTTCGAGTGTGTTCCGTTCCCAGGTACCCAAGGCAGCTTCACCTACAACATCGACTCGCTGGCCATGTTCAAGCTCTCGGCGAAGAACAACACGCCAGGCAATATCGCGGCGCAGAACGAAGTGGCCAAGATCATTCTCGAGCCTGAGTTCCAGTACGTGTTCAACCAGAACAAAGGTTCGATCCCGGTGCGTGATGACCTGGATATGACCAAGTTCGACAGCTGTGGCCAAGCCGCTATGGCCGACTTCAAAGCCGCCGACAAGGCCGGCACCTTGAAGCCAAGTATGGCCCACAACATGGCGACTTCCCTGGCGGTACAAGGGGCGATCTTCGACGTGGTCACCAACTTTATGAGCGACAAAAACGCTGACCCAGCCAAGGCTGGCGCGCAGATGGCTTCGGCTATCAAGGCTGCTCTGTAACGTTCGCCGCCGCCGGTTTGCCGGCGGCTTTTTACTACTCGAAACCCTGCCAACGACAGCGGCTCACGCAGCTGTCGCTGGGAGTGTTTGGGCCGAAATTTCTCTTTATGACTGAGGTGCACCGTGGCGGTAATTAACAAAGCCTCACCTTTCGACGCATTGCAGCGCTGGCTACCGAAGTTGGTGGTAGCGCCGAGCATGCTGTTGATTCTGGTGGGCTTCTACGGATACATCCTCTGGACGTTCATCCTTTCCTTCACCAATTCCAGCTTTATGCCGAGCTACAAGTGGGTCGGCGTGCAGCAATACGTGCGTCTGCTGGATAACGATCGCTGGTGGGTCGCCAGTAAAAATCTGGTGTTGTTCGGTGGCATGTTTATCGGCATCAGCCTGGTGTTGGGGGTGTTTCTCGCGGTGCTGCTGGATCAGCGCATTCGCAAGGAAGGCTTTATCCGCACCATCTATTTGTACCCGATGGCGCTGTCGATGATCGTCACCGGTACGGCCTGGAAATGGTTGCTTAACCCGGGCCTGGGCTTGGACAAAATGCTGCGCGACTGGGGCTGGGAAGGCTTTCGCCTGGACTGGCTGGTGGATCAGGAGCGCGTGGTTTATTGCTTGGTGATCGCCGCTGTGTGGCAAGCCTCAGGGTTTGTTATGGCGATGTTTTTGGCTGGTCTGCGCGGTGTGGATCAGTCGATTATCCGCGCCGCTCAAGTCGACGGCGCCAGCCTGCCGACCATCTACCTGCGCATCGTGCTGCCAAGCCTGCGCCCGGTGTTTTTCAGCGCCTTTATGATCCTCGCGCATATCTCGATCAAGAGCTTCGACCTGGTGGCGGCAATGACCGCAGGCGGTCCTGGTTACTCCTCGGATTTGCCGGCGATGTTTATGTATTCGTTCACCTTCAGCCGCGGCCAGATGGGCATCGGTTCAGCCAGCGCCATGCTGATGCTGGGCGCGATCCTGACCATTCTGGTGCCGTACCTGTATTCCGAGCTGCGGACTAAACGCCATGAGTAATTCAATCGCCACCCCAGCCATGGCTCGGCCCTACGCCAAGTCTTCGTTCAGCCTTAGCCGCATCGCCATTTACCTGACGTTGTTTGGCGCCGCCGCGGTGTACCTGATTCCGTTGGTGGTCATGCTGCTGACCAGCTTTAAAAGCCCGGACGACATTCGCACCGGCAACCTGTTGAGTTGGCCGCAAGTGGTCGATGGCATTGGCTGGATCAAGGCCTGGGACATCGTCGGCGGCTACTTCTGGAACTCGGTGAAAATCACCGTGCCAGCGGTGCTGATTTCCACCTTTATCGGTGCCATGAACGGCTACGTACTGTCGATGTGGCGCTTCCGTGGCTCGCAGTTGTTCTTTGGCCTGTTGCTGTTCGGTTGCTTCCTGCCGTTCCAGACCGTGCTGCTGCCAGCCTCGTTCACCCTGGGCAAATTCGGTTTGGCCAACACCACCGCCGGTTTGGTGCTGATCCACGTGGTGTACGGCATGGCCTTTACCACGCTGTTCTTCCGTAACTATTACGTGGCCATTCCGGATGCATTGGTGAAGGCAGCGCGCCTGGATGGCGCCGGCTTTTTCACCATCTTTGGGCGGATTCTGCTGCCCATGTCGGTGCCGATCATCATGGTTTGCCTGATCTGGCAATTCACTCAGATCTGGAACGACTTCCTCTTTGGGGTGGTGTTCGCCAGCGGCGATGCACAACCGATCACGGTGGCCCTCAACAACCTGGTGAACACCAGCACCGGGGCCAAGGAATACAACGTAGATATGGCGGCGGCGATGATCGCCGGGCTGCCAACGCTGCTGGTTTACATCGTTGCGGGTAAGTATTTCCTGCGTGGGCTCACGGCCGGCGCGGTCAAGGGGTAAAACATGGCAACTCTCGAACTTAAAAACGTTAAAAAGACTTACGGCGCTGGCCTGCCCGATACCCTCAAAGACATCGAGCTGAAGATCGATTCAGGCGAGTTTTTGATTTTGGTGGGCCCGTCCGGTTGCGGTAAATCGACCCTGATGAACTGCATCGCCGGCCTGGAAAATATCACTGGCGGCGAGATCCTGGTGGACGGTGCCGACATCAGTGGCATGAGTCCGAAAGACCGCGACATTGCCATGGTGTTTCAGAGCTACGCGCTGTACCCCACCATGAACGTGCGCGAGAACATCGCCTTTGGTTTGAAGATGCGCAAAATGGCCCCGGCGGCCATTGAAGAAGAAGTGTCGCGCGTCGCCAAACTGCTGCAAATCGAACACCTGCTGAGCCGCAAACCGGGGCAGCTTTCCGGTGGTCAGCAACAGCGTGTGGCCATGGGTCGTGCCCTGGCGCGGCGGCCAAAGATTTATCTGTTTGACGAGCCGCTGTCTAACCTCGACGCCAAGCTGCGGGTAGAGATGCGGACCGAAATCAAGCTGATGCACCAGCGCCTGAAAACCACCACCGTGTACGTGACCCACGACCAGATCGAAGCCATGACCCTGGGCGACAAAGTGGCGGTGATGAAGGATGGCGTGGTGCAGCAATTCGGCACCCCGCAACAGATCTACAACGACCCGGCCAACCTGTTTGTGGCGAGCTTTATTGGTTCGCCGCCGATGAACTTTATTCCCCTGCGCCTGCAACGCCGCGACGGCCGTTTGCTGGCACTGCTGGACTCCGGCCAGGCGCGCTGCGAACTGCCGCTGGCCATGCAGGACGAAGGCCTGGAAAACCGCGAAGTGATCCTGGGTATTCGCCCGGAGCAAATCACCTTGGCCTCCGGCGGCTCCAACCTGCCGAGCATCCTTAGCGAAGTGGAAGTCATCGAGCCCACCGGCCCGGACACTCTGGTGTTCGTCAACCTCAACCAAACCAAGGTGTGCTGCCGCTTGGCGCCGGATATGGCGCCGAAGGTGGGCGAGACCCTGGAGCTGCAATTTGATCCGGACAAAGTCCTGCTGTTCGACGCCAAAAGCGGAGAGCGCCTGGGGCTGTTGGGAAAGTCGCAGCCTGCTGAACGGGCAGGCACGGTAACGCGTTTGATGCCTCGCTGAGAGTGCTTTTCCCACTCAGTTAGGTGGCAAGAAACCCAACAGAAATTGTTGGCTGGCAGTACTCCATAAAGGTGGTTTTTACAGCTGTGGCGCGCGGCACTCTTTGGCTCGCGCCCGGCTGCTTTTTTTCACTATGCAGGCCATTGCGATGGCTTTTGTATCAGTGCGAGTGAAGGAAAGTACAAGTCAGTAAATTTTGTTATTTGTACGAATATAAAAGCTTGATTGCGGTTTTTTTTAGGGGTATTTCTTTGCGGCTTTTGATAAAGCAACAATAAAAAATTCCTGTACAGGCCAAGCTCTTCACCTTGTAGTTGCTCGCCAATTTGGCTGGCAAAGGGGCTGTGAAAGCAGGCGGAACTGGCCGAAAGGCCAGGCGAAAAAATGCGGTGGAGCAACCGCAAAAGCAGCAACTGGCGGAGGCGGTTTTAGTACGTCCTCGTTTGAGTTATCCAAAGAGAAACAACAATAAAAATAGGTGAAGTGGATATGAACACAATGAAGAAAGGTCTCTGGGCACTGCCGTGCGCCCTGGCAATGTTCCCCTGGTCTGCCCAGGCCTTGGAGTTCAGCGGTTACACCCGTAACGGTATTGGCACGTCGGTAAACAGTTCCGGCCAGCAGTGCTTCCAACTGCAGGGCGCCAAGTCCAAATATCGTCTGGGTAACGAATGCGAGCAGTACACCGAATTGGATCTGCGCCAGGATCTGTTCAAGCTCGATGACGGTTCGGTGTTGAGCGTTGAGGGCATGGCCCAGCTCTACAACCAATACGACAAAACCCCGAAATACACCGGCGACTACGGCTTCGCACGGATGAACCAGATGTACGCCGAGTGGAGCAATATGCCCGCGCTCAATGGCGGTTCGTTTTGGGCCGGTCGACGTTTCTACAAACGAAACGACATCCATATCTCCGACTTCTACTACTGGAACCAGAGCGCCACGGGCTTCGGCTTTGACGAAGTGCAGTTGGGCGATTTGAAGTACAGCTACGTGTTCTCGCGTAAAGACAACTATGACCAGAAACCGTACGTGAACCGTCATGACTTCAACGTTGACGGCTTTAACACCAACCCCAACGGCACCGTACAACTGGGCGTCAGCTACATCGACAAGCCCAGCAACAACGACGCTGAAAAACACAGCGGTTACTCGGTAACCGTGCAGCACAAACAGAAAGAATTCCTCGGCGGTGTTAACACCCTGGCCCTGCAATATGGCGTAGGTCCAGGCACCGGCCTGGGTTACACCGGCGACACCACCCTGGATAACAGCGCCAAGAACTGGCGTGTGGTGGAATTCTTCGATTGGCAAGTGACCAAGCACTTTGGTGGCCAGTTCGAAGTGGTGTACGAGAAGGACAAGCGTGAAGACGGTCAAGACCAGAACTGGCTCTCCGTCGGCGTGCGTCCGGTGTATGCGCTTACCGACACCTTCAAGTTGGTCACCGAGATTGGTCGTGACCAGGTGGAAGCTCCGGACGGCACCCGCAAGCTGACCAAGTTCACCATCGCGCCAACCTGGTCGCCAATGGGGCCGGGTTTCACCACCCGTCCTGAATTCCGCCTGTACTACACCTATGCAAGCTGGAACGAAGCGGCACAGCGTTCGGCGAGCATGGTTGCAGCGGGTTCGGCCCTGTCCGATACCGGCGCCTTTGGCACCGACCTGCACGGCTCCAACTTTGGTGCGCAAGTCGAGTACTGGTGGAAGTAATGCCTGAGCGTGGCTGTTAGGCCCATGAGCAAAACCAGGCCTTTCGTGCCGCGCCGCCAACTTGTAGCCGCCAGCGAGCCGGTGCGTTCAGAGGCCAACCCTCTGAGCGCCCTGTTGGCTGGGGCTGGCAAGCCTCTTTTCAGTTGGACGCGCCATCAGGAGCGCGACCTTTTCCTTATTAGTCACCCCACCTGCGAGGCTGTTTTCAGTCGGCAGGGCGGGCAGCTATTGCATTTCCGCCCGCGTGGCCAGCGGCCGTGGCTATGGTGCGCGGCGCGTTGGCCCAAACATGGCGCCATTCGTGGCGGTGTGCCGGTGTGCTGGCCGTGGTTTAGCCGCCACCCCACCGAAAGCGGCTGGCCTTCCCATGGCTGGGCACGGCTGAGCGATTGGGAGTTGCTGAGCAACGAAGCGGACGCCAAAGGCGTGCGCCTGCATTGGCGTTTGGACTTGTGTGAATGGCAGGTGGATTTGTTTGCCGAGCTGGGCAGTGAACTGAGCTTGCGCTTGGTGACCCAGCATCAGGACAGCGAACCCTGCCAGCTTAGCCATGCCCTACATGGGTACTGGCGCGTGGGCGATATGGCGCAGGTGGCGCTGGGTGGTCTGGAACAGGCGCAGGGTTACGACCTGCTAGCCCGTGAAGACTTCACGCAAAGCACCGACGTGCGTTTGGACAATGGCTGCCACCGCGTGTATCGGCGGGCAGGGCAGGTGCTGTTGGACGACCAGCTATGGCGACGGCGCTTCGTCATCGACACCACTGGCGGCGCTAATACCGTGGTCTGGCACCCGGGCTCGCGGCCGTTGGCGGATGTCGGCTGGCATGAGGCGCTGGGGTTTGTCTCGGTGCAGGCGGCGAGTTGTCGCGAAGATAGTGTGACGATTGGGCCGGGGGAAAAAGCAGAGCTCAGGTTGCATGTACGCACGTAGGGGACGCCGTGCGTACCAAGCGGTCTCGGCGAACACGCCATGGTGCGCACAGCACACCCTTGTCGCGATTTCCCTCCAAGCCCCCGTCGTCCCCGCGAAGGCGGGGACCCAGAATTTTGGATAGTTCGCGATATGGGTACGACGCGACATTCTGGATTCCCGCCTTCGCGGGAATGACGGTGTAAAGGGGGGGAGTTTGGTACTAGCTAGCCCGGATCATCCTCATTCGGATAGCGGCTGGCATTCAAGCTCTCTTTGATCTTGCGCAGGTGCGGTTGAAAGTCGACGCCACGGCGCAAGGTCACCCCGGTGGCCAGCACGTCCAACACGGTGAGCTGAATAATCCGCGAGGTCATGGGCATATAAATGTCGGTGTCCTCCGGCAGAGGAATATCCACGCTTAAGGTGCTGGTCTTGGCCAGCGGCGAGTTGGCGGCGGTCAGGCTAAGCACCGAGGCGCCGTTCTCGCGCGCCACGCGCGCCACTTCCACCAGTTCACGGGTGCGCCCGGTGTAGGAAATGATCACAAACAAATCGCCGGTATGCGCCACCGAGGCCAGCATGCGTTGCATCAGCACGTCGGCATGGGCGGTCACGGCGAGGTTAAAGCGGAAAAATTTATGTTGCGCGTCGAGCGCTACCGAAGCCGATGCGCCAAGGCCAAAGAAGTTGATTTGCCGCGCCTGAATCAATAGGTCCACGGCGCGGCTGATTTTCAGCGGGTCGAGCTGGCGGCAGGCGCTGTCCAGCGAAGCAATGGCGCTGCCGAAGATTTTTTGCGTATAGGCCTCGGGCACGTCATCGGCTTCCACCGCGCGGCTTACGTAGGCGGCGCCGCTGGCCAGGCTTTGCGCCAACTGCATTTTCAATTCGGGGTAGCCGCTGACGCCAAATGAGCGGCAGAAGCGGTTGACCGTAGGTTCGCTGACCTGTGCCTCCTGCGCCAGGGTGGCAATGCTGAAACGGGTGGCCTGTTGGGGGCTGCGCAAGATGGCCTCGGCCACTTTGCGTTCGGCTTTGTTTAATTCACTGAGCCGGCTTTGGATCTGCTCCAACAAGTTACGCACGCGTTCCATCTAGGTTCCTCGATGATCGGGACAGGTGTCAGCCAATGCAGCCGTTGCGCTTGAGGCGCGGGCAGGGCGGCCTATCCTAACTGTGGGGCCGTGCAAACAGCCACTGCCACGCAGTGATTACTGTGAAATGTTGTTTTGTTTACAACATTTAAGCTTGATTTAGTCCGGTTAACGCGGTATTTCTCTCAATACTTGATAAAAGAACAAATATCATGCCCGTGATCACTGCGAAACCCTGCACCCTTATCC
>NZ_JBBNAH010000104.1:0-10170 GCF_037994325.1 Pseudomonas sp. | reverse complement strand
CATCAAATACTGCACCAATGGCAGCGTTGATCGCCTTGGCCGATTCCAGCGAATGGCCAATCGGTTTTTCAATCACGATGCGTGCATTGGGCCCAGCCAGGCCGGCGATTTTCAGGTGACGGGCGATGTCTTCAAATAAGTCGGGCGCGGTGGCCAGGTAGAACACTTGCACGCGCTCGCCAGCGGGGCCGAGGCGCCGGGCCAAACGGCCAAAATCGCCACTTTGTGCGGCGTCGATGGTGAAGTAGTCCAGGCGCTCAGCAAAGCTGGTCCAGGTCGCGGTATCAAAATCGGCGCGGGCCACCTGGGCGCGGCAGCGGCGTTCGGCCAGCGCTTGGTAGGCTTCGCGGGAATTGACGCTACGCGCCAAGGCCAGAATTCGCGTGTCCGCGTGCAGACGGCCGTCGCGGTGTAGGTGGTAGAGCGCGGGCAGCAATTTGTGCAGCGCCAGGTCACCGGTGCCGCCGAATACCAGCATGTCGCAAGGGATGGTTAACACAGAGCTCTCCGGCGATTAGCGCACGGCAATTTGGCTCGCGTGCGTGGTTTGGCTGGGCGTCGGGAAGGGCATGTAGTATAACTACACGCGCGCTACACAACCCGGCGTCGGTCGATCATAACTCATCAAAAGAGCCAAGCCCTTGAACCTCTTGCAACACATTGCCCAGTCGCGTCACCTGTTACGAAAGTCGGAGCTGAAAGTCGCCGATCACGTGCTGCTCGACCCGGCGGCCGTGATGCACAGCTCCATGGCAGACCTGGCCCACAGCGTGGGCATCAGTGAGCCGACCATCGTGCGCTTCTGCCGCGCCATCGGTTGCACCGGTTTCCAAGACCTCAAGTTAAAGCTCGCGCAAAGCCTGGCCGCCGGCGCCAGCTTTGGTCAGTTCGCCATCCATGAAGATGACTCGGTGGCCGACTTCAGCTTGAAGATTTTCGACACCACGCTGCATACGCTGATTGAAGTGCGCGAAAAGCTCGACCCTAAAGCCCTGCAACACGCCATCGCCGCCTGCTCGCAAGCGCAGCGCGTGGAGTTCTACGGCTTTGGTGCATCCGGCGCGGTGGCGGCCGATGCCCAGCACAAATTCTTCCGCCTGCTGCTTACTGCGGCGGCGTATTCCGACCCGCATATGCAGGCGATGTCGGCGGTGACCTTAAAGCCCACCGACGTGGCCATCTGCATCTCGCAGTCCGGGCGCTCGAAAGATTTGCTGATCACCGCCAACCTGGTGCGTGAAACCGGCGCCACGCTGATTACCCTGTGCCCAAGCCAGACGCCGTTGGCCGAATTGTCCACGGTTAACCTGGCCATCGATGTACAGGAAGACACCGAAATCTACACCCCGCTGACCTCGCGTATCGCTCACCTGGTGGTGATCGACGTGCTGGCCATGGGCGTGGCCATGGCCCGTGGGCCGACCTTGGTGAACCACCTCAAGAGCGTGAAGCGCAGCTTGCGTAGCTTGCGCCTGTCGCCCAAATCGCTGAAAAACGCCGAAGACAGTCGCGCGGATTAAAGCCCGTTATTCTCGCGAAGGCGGCGCTCCTGCCGCTTTTGAGCGATCCGTCTTCGCGGGCACGACGCTCAATGCCGCGGCTGCACCGTCACGGGATCTTCATCATCCCGGCACACAACTGTCGCCTTTAGCGCCCAGTCTGGTACTCCCGAATCCAACGATGGGAGCTGCACCATGACTCGTTATGTGGATGACGCACAGGCGTACGCCAGTTCTGCCGCCAAGACCAAACGCCAGCAGGAAGACCAGCGCCGCATGGCGTATCGCCGGGCGATTGAGGATTTCACCGAAGAGCGCCGCTTGCAGTTGGAGCTTGCCGACTTCCCCGATCTGCTCGCCGCCAATTTCGCGACCGCTAGCCAGGCACCGCGCCGAAACGGGCCGCCAGCCCACTGATTTGTGCGCGCTCGGCGCGGATAAAGGCGAAGAAGGTTTGCGCCACGGGTGACAGGTACTTGCCACGCGGGTGCACCAGGCACCAGCTGCGCATCAGCGGCAATTCGCTGACCGGTAATTCACGCAGGGCGCCGCTTTCCAGTTCGCGGCGCACGGCGTGGCGCGACAGTAGGGCAATACCCAGCCCGGCAATCACCCCTTCGCGTTGCGACTCCATCGACCCCAGCTCAATGGTCTGCTGAAAGTGCGCGCGCTTTTGGTGGCAGTAGTCTTCGATGGCTTTGCGCGTGCCCGAACCTTGCTCACGCACCAGTAATGGATAGGCGCAGAGGTCTTGCAGTTTGAGGGTGGCGCGCTTGAGCAGCGGGTGCTCAGCCGGCGCCACGGCAATAATCGGGTTGTCGAGAAAGGGCAAAAACTCCAGGGACATGTCCTGCGGCACCTGGGACATGATCAGCAAGTCATCACGGTTGGCGCTTAGGCGGCGGATGGTCTGCGCATGGTTAACCACCACCAGCTGCAAATTCACTTCCGGGTACTGGCGTTTAAACGCGGCAAACAGGTGCGGCACGAAATACTTGGCGCTGGATTCTACCGCCAGATTGAGCTGGCCTTGCAGCGAACCCTGCAGATCCGAGAGCTGCATATCCAGGCTTTCCAGCCGCCCGAAAATATCGCTACTGGCGCGCAACAGCGCTTCGGCCGCCTCGGTGAGGTAGAGCTTTTTGCCGATGTAGTCGAACAACGGCTGGCCAACTAGGGCTTCCAGCTGACGAATTTGTAGGGAAACGGCAGGCTGCGTAAGAGAAATTTCTTCGGCGGCGCGGCTGTATGAGCGGCTTTCGCACACCGCCTGAAAAACTTGTAGCTGGCGTAATGTCATACGCAGCAATGACTTACGCATCGCTATCGGCCTTTGTGCGGTTGTCTGGTCGGGCAACTATAAGCCTTTGCTTATGGCCAACCCAATAATTAATCATTTTAGGTAATTGTTACAGAGGTCTACGGTGTCGGGACGTTGACGCTTTAAGCGTTGCCCCGTTCAACCGGCTGAGGGCCAGCTCTCGTGATCAAGAAAATTCTGATCGCTAACCGTGGCGAGATTGCCGTCCGTATCGTGCGTGCTTGCGCCGAGATGGGCATTCGCTCGGTGGCGATTTATTCCGATGCCGACCGCATGGCGCTGCACGTCAAGCGCGCCGACGAAGCCCACAGCATTGGCGAAGAGCCGCTGGCCGGCTACCTCAACCCGCGCAAGCTGGTGAATCTGGCGGTGGAAACCGGCTGTGATGCGCTGCACCCAGGCTATGGTTTTCTCTCGGAAAACGCTGAGCTGGCGGATATCTGCGCCGAGCGTGGGATCAAGTTTATTGGCCCCTCGGCTGAGGTTATTCGCCGTATGGGCGATAAAACCGAAGCCCGCCGCAGCATGATCAAGGCCGGTGTGCCGGTGACCCCCGGCACCGAAGGCAACGTGGCGGACATTCACGAAGCGCTGACCGAAGGCGACCGCATTGGTTACCCGGTGATGCTCAAGGCCACCTCCGGTGGCGGCGGCCGTGGCATTCGCCGCTGCAACAGCCGTGAAGAGTTGGAGCAAGCCTTTCCACGGGTCATTTCCGAAGCAACCAAGGCCTTTGGCTCTGCCGAAGTGTTCCTGGAAAAATGCATCGTTAACCCCAAGCACATCGAAGCGCAGATTCTCGCCGACAGCTTTGGCAACACCGTGCACCTGTATGAGCGCGATTGCTCGATCCAGCGCCGCAACCAGAAGCTGATCGAAATCGCCCCCAGCCCGCAGCTGACCCCCGAGCAGCGCGCCTATATCGGCGACCTGGCCGTGCGCGCAGCCCAGGCCGTGGGTTACGAGAACGCCGGCACCGTGGAGTTCTTGCTCGCCGAAGGCGAGGTGTACTTCATGGAGATGAACACCCGGGTGCAGGTGGAACACACTATCACCGAAGAAATCACCGGTATCGATATCGTCCGCGAGCAAATCCGTATCGCCTCCGGCTTGCCGCTGTCGGTCAAGCAGGAAGACATCCAGTACCGTGGCTTCGCCCTGCAATTTCGGATTAACGCCGAAGACCCGAAAAACAACTTTCTGCCTTCGTTCGGCAAGATCACCCGCTACTACGCCCCCGGCGGCCCCGGTGTGCGCACCGACACGGCGATCTACACCGGTTACACCATTCCGCCGTACTACGACTCGATGTGCCTGAAGCTGGTGGTCTGGGCGCTGACCTGGGAAGAGGCCATGGACCGTGGCTTACGCGCCCTGGATGACATGCGCCTGCAAGGGGTGAAAACCACCGCCGCCTATTACCAGGAAATCTTGCGCAACGCCGAATTTCGCAGCGGCCAGTTCAACACCAGTTTTGTTGAAAGCCACCCGGAACTGACCAACTACTCCGTCAAGCGCAAACCCGAAGAGCTGGCCCTGGCCATCGCCGCCGCCATTGCCGCCCACGCCGGCCTGTGAGGAATACGTAAATGTCCAAAAAGATCTATGTAACCGACACCATTCTGCGTGACGCCCATCAGTCGCTGCTGGCCACCCGTATGCGCACTGAAGACATGCTGCCGATCTGCGACAAGCTCGACAAAGTCGGCTACTGGTCGCTGGAAGTCTGGGGCGGCGCCACCTTTGACGCCTGCGTGCGCTTCCTCAAGGAAGACCCGTGGGAGCGCCTGCGCCAGCTGTGCGCGGCCTTGCCTAACACCCGTCTGCAAATGCTCCTGCGCGGGCAGAACCTGCTGGGCTACCGCCACTACAGCGACGATGTGGTCAAAGCCTTTGTCGCCAAGGCGGCGGTTAACGGCATCGACGTGTTCCGCATCTTCGATGCCATGAACGACGTGCGTAACCTGCGTGTCGCCATCGAAGCGGTGAAAGCCGCCGGTAAACACGCCCAGGGCACCATCGCCTACACCACCAGCCCGGTGCACACCATCGAGGCGTTTGTGGCCCAGGCCAAGCAAATGGAAGCCATGGGTTGCGACTCGGTGGCGATCAAAGACATGGCCGGCCTGCTCACCCCGTACGCCACCGGCGAGCTGGTAAAAGCGCTAAAAGCCGAGCAGTCGCTGCCAGTGTTTATCCACTCCCACGACACCGCAGGCCTGGCCGCGATGTGCCAATTGAAGGCCATCGAAAACGGCGCCGATCATATCGACACCGCCATCTCTAGCTTTGCCTGGGGCACCAGCCACCCAGGCACCGAGTCGATGGTCGCCGCGCTTAAAGGCAGCGAATTCGACACCGGCCTGAACCTGGAACTGCTGCAGGAAATCGGCCTGTACTTCTACGCCGTGCGCAAGAAATACCACCAGTTCGAAAGCGAATTCACCGCGGTGGATACCCGCGTGCAGGTCAACCAGGTGCCGGGCGGCATGATCTCCAACCTGGCCAACCAGCTCAAAGAGCAGGGCGCCCTGAACCGCATGAACGAAGTGCTGGCCGAGATTCCGCGCGTGCGCAAAGACCTCGGCTACCCGCCGCTGGTAACCCCGACCTCGCAAATCGTCGGCACCCAGGCGTTCTTTAACGTGCTGGCCGGCGAGCGTTACAAAACCATCACCAACGAAGTGAAGCTCTACCTGCAGGGCGGCTACGGCAAAGCGCCGGGCCAGGTCGACGAAAAACTGCGCCGCCAAGCCATTGGCAATGAAGAGCTGATCGATGTGCGCCCAGCCGACTTACTCAAGCCGGAAATGGACAAACTGCGCGCAGAAATCGGCGCCGTGGCCAAGTCGGCTGAAGACGTGCTGACCTACGCCATGTTCCCCGACATCGGACGCAAGTTCCTGGAAGAGCGCGCGGCCGGCACCCTGACCCCAGAAGTGCTGCTGCCGATTCCGGAAGCCGGCGGCGTGGCCAAAGCGGGTGGCGAAGGGGTGCCGACCGAGTTCGTGATTGACGTACACGGCGAAAGCTACCGCGTGGATATCACCGGCGTTGGCGTTAAAACCGACGGCAAGCGCCACTTCTACCTGTCCATCGACGGTATGCCGGAAGAAGTGGTATTTGAACCGCTCAACGAGTTTGTCGGCGGCGGTGGCGGCAGCAAACGCAAAAGCGCCAGCGCGCCAGGCGATGTCAGCACCACCATGCCGGGCAATATCGTGGATGTACTGGTTAAAGAAGGCGACGTGGTCAAAGCCGGCCAGGCCGTGCTGATTACCGAAGCGATGAAGATGGAAACCGAAGTACAGGCACCGATTGCCGGCACCGTTAAAGCCATTCATGTGGCCAAGGGTGACCGGGTTAATCCGGGTGAAGTGCTGGTGGAAATCGAGGCCTGATCGGTTCACGAGCAAGCCCCATTGGGGGAGCCGGATGGCTCCCCTTTTTTATGCGGGTGGTTTTGCTTCGTCATTAGGGACGACGGCGATGTTCAAGGGTTCTCCGTCATTCCCGCGCAGGCGGGAACCCAGAATCGCCAAGGGAAGCGGCGTTGATCGGACATTCACCGCACCTGGATTCCCGCCTTCGCGGGAACGACGGCGGTGGGTGGTCTGACTTCGTCTGTTACGAAACGCGTTCGCCGCACAGGTCGAGGGCGAACCATTTTTCTACGTCAGCCTGATCCAACCCCGCCCCGAGCAAGCCAAACAACTTGCCCAACGCCGCTTCGCGGGTCATACCGCCGGCCGACACCAAGCCGGTGCTAACCAAGGCGCTACCCGCCGCATACACACCAAACTCCACATGCCCCTGCGGGCATTGGCTGATCGCGGCCAGCACCACGCCACGGGCGTGGGCGGCGCTGAGGATGGCGAGCAGTTCAGCGTTGTCCGAAGGCCCGGTGCCCACGCCGTAGCATTCCAGCAACAGCGCCTGGGCGCCGGTAGCCAGCAGGGCTTGGGCGTGGCTGGCCAAGACGCCGGGGTATAGCGGTAGCACGGCGATGTTCACCGCTTGACGCTGCACCCGATAATCCAGCGCCGCAGGAACACCACCAGCCCGCTCGCCCTCACGCAAACGCGGTTGCTCGGTGAACGCATCAAACGCCTCGCTGCGCAGTTTGCTTACCCGCGCGCCATGTAGCAGTTGACCGTTGAAGTACAGGTGCACGCCTGGGCTAACCCCGGCCTGCAACGTTTGCAGTGCACCGAGCAAATTGCCCCAGGCATCGCTACCCTCGGCGCCCGCTGGCAGCATCGAGCCGGTGAGCAGCACCGGCACAGCCAAGCCCAGCAGCAGAAAGCTCAGCGCCGCTGCGCTATAGGCCAGGGTATCGGTGCCATGCAGCACCAGCGCGCCATCAAAGGCGCCGCTGGCTACGGCATCCACAATCACATCGCGCATCGCCAGCCAGTTGGCTTGGCTCATATTGGCGCTGTCGAGCAGCGGCAGCAGCTCATGGAATTGCCAGTCAATGTTTACCGCTGGGGTGAGGCTTTGCAGGTGCTGCGCCATGCGCGCTTCAAAGCCGCCGGCCGGCGCCAGGCCCTGGGCAGTTTGTAGCATGCCGATGGTGCCACCGGTATAGAGCACGAATACCTTCATGCCAAAATCCTTGAACGTAGGTTGGGTTGAGCGAAGGCGAAGCCCAACGGGCCGGCCCAACAATACCCTAGAGACAAGAATGCCGCGCCCGCGTTAACGGGAGCGGCATTTATCAAAATGTGAAGCGTGGGTTTATCGGTGGCTGGTGGCCAACCGCCCATCTACCACTTCACTGCTGGCCAACGCTTGTGGCGTAGTTGGCCAGGCATCGCGATCCAGGTCTAGATCGGCGAATTTGCGTGCGTCAAACACCGGCGTAGCCACGCCAGCTTTACGCTGTTCGTCGTAGTCGCGCATCAAGCGCAGGCCCACTTTAATCAGCATGGCCAGGGCGATCAGGTTAACGAAAGCCAGGCAGGTCATGGTGATGTCGGCAAAAGCGAAGACGGTGGAAAGGTTCTGCATCGAGCCCCAGCAAATCAGCGCCAGCACCAGACCCCGGTAGCTCAGCAGCGCCACGCGGCTTTTACCCAGCAGGAACTGCAGGGCGTTTTCGCCGAGGTAGTAGTTGTAGAGGATGCAGGTGAATACAAACAGGCTCAGCGCCACGCTGACAAAAATACGACCCCAATCGCCCACTACAGCGGCCAAGGAGTTCTGGGTCAGGACGATGCCGTCACCTTCAAACCCTGGGGTGTAGAAACCGGAGAGCAGGATCAGCAAGGCGGTGCAGGTGCAGATCACAAAGGTATCGAGGAACACGCTAAATGCCTGAACCACACCTTGCGCAACCGGGTGCTCAACACTGGCCACAGCCGCCACGTTAGGCGCACTGCCCAGGCCGGCTTCGTTGGCAAATACGCCGCGTTTCACGCCCATGACAATGGCGCTGCCCAGCAGGCCCGCGAAGGCCGGCTCAAGGCCAAAGGCGCTCTTGACGATGGTGGCGAGCATGCCTGGCACCAGGTCGATTTGAGTGAAGATCACGTACAGGGTCACGCCGATGTAGGCGAGGGTTTTCACCGGTACCAGCAGGTCGGACACCGAGGCGATGCGCTTGATGCCGCCGATAAATACCAAGCCCAGCAACACGGCCAGACCAATACCGGTGTACTGCACCGGGAAGCCAAAGGCGTTTTGCAGCGAGTGGGTCACGGTGAACGATTGCAGGCCGTTAAAGGCGAAACCGTAGGTCACCAGCAACAGCACGGCGAAGATCATCGCCATCCAGCGCAGCTTCAGGCCGTGCTGAATGTAGTACGCCGGGCCGCCGCGATACAGGCCGTCACCATCCGCGCGCTTGTACAGCTGCGCCAGGGAGCATTCGAAAAAGCTGCTGGACATACCGACCAGCGCGGTCACCCACATCCAGAACACCGCGCCTGGGCCGCCCAGGGTGACGGCAATGCCCACACCGGCAATGTTGCCCGCACCGACGCGGCCAGCCAGGCTGAGCATCAGCGCCTGGAACGAGCTGAGTTGGCCACCGCTGCTACGCAACGACTGCTTGAACACGCTGAACATATGGCCGAAATGGCGGAACTGCACGAAGCGCGAACGAATAGTGAAGTAACTGCCCAGACCGACGATCAGTACGATCAGCACTTTGCCGGACAGGAAGTCATTGAGCATTTCAAGCATGGGAGGTTTCCTCGACTCTTATTGTTCGAATGCAGCGGTGGGTTGCAGCAGTGCCGCCGTACAAGTACCGGCGTGCCACGTTTTCGCTCTTTATGCCGGCAGGCAGGCAGCAAAAACGTGGGGCGCATGGTTGGCCAGCCTTCACCGTGTAGGCAATTTCGCAGGTCGATACGATCTGACGCGAGTTGATGCTATAGTCGCGCCGCTCGCATCACCGGAGGGCGGCGTTTTGTCCGACAATTTAGGCCCCAATCTGAAATTGCTCTGCAGCCACTACCGCTCTATTGCGGAGGTTTGCCGCAAACTGGCGATCAATCGCGCGCAGTTCAACAAGTACCTCAACGGCCAAAGCCAACCGACGAGCTACAACCGCAAACGCATCGGTGACTTCTTTGGTGTCGAGGATTACGAACTGGGTTTGCCGGCCGAACAATTTGCCCGTCTGATCGGCGCGCGCCTCGCCGATACCACCAGCACGCCGGGCAACGACCCGCTGGCCAATTTGCTGCAACCGTTGCGCGAGCACTCCAGCAGCTTGTCGCGTTACTGCGGCTACTACTTCGAATACTCCAACTGCATGTCGGTGCCGGGCACCATCCTGCTGTCGCTGGTGCATTTGCGCGAAGAGCGCGGCACGTTTTTATTCGAACGTCAGGAACGCCAAGAGCGCTCGGCCAGCGCCAATGTGCAGGCCGAAGACTGGGTGCGCTGCCGCTATTTAGGCGCCGCGTTTCACCTGCAAGACCGGCTGTTTTTGCTCGACTACGAATCGCTGACGCTCAACGAAATGAGCCAGACCATCCTGATTCCCAGCTTTAAAAGCCGCATTACGCGCTTGAACGGCCTGAAGATGGGCGTCTCCAGCGGCGACCGGCGTACGCCAGCGTGTACGCGGGTGGTGTGGGAATACCTGGGCGAGGAGATCAACCGGGTTAACGCCTACCGGCAGGTGATGCTTTACCGCCCGGATGACCCGCGTATCGACGAAGACATCCGCCGCCGCCTGACCGTGGCGCCGATCAGCAATGGGTTATTCGAAACCGAATAAGCGTCATTACATCGATTGCCCAGCCTGCATAAAAACCCCGTCGTCCCCGCGTAGGCGGGGACCCAGAATCGTTCGTGGGATTATCGCGCTCAAAACCATATCCAAACCTGGGT
>NZ_JBBNAH010000103.1:0-4125 GCF_037994325.1 Pseudomonas sp. | reverse complement strand
CCCTGTTTCAGCCCTTTCGCGACTTTGAAGGCTGCCGCCGTGACCGCCTGGCGCGCAACCTCGACCGCGCTGAACGTAAATTCGATTTAATGCAGGAGCTGGGCACCGATCTGGTGCTGGTATGCAGCAACGTGGCGGCTGACTCCCTCGGCGATCAACAAATTCTGGTCGATGACCTGCGCCTGCTCGGTGAGCGCGCGGGCGCCCGCGGCCTGCGCATTGGCTACGAAGCCTTGGCCTGGGGCCGCCATGTAAACACCTACCAGCAGGTGTGGGACATCGTTCGTCAGGCCGATCACAGCGCCGTTGGTGTGCTGCTCGACAGCTTCCATACCTTGTCGCTCAAGGGCGACCCGGCAGCCATTGCCGATATTCCCGGCGAGAAGATTTTCTTTGCGCAAATGGCCGATGCACCGATCCTGGCCATGGATGTGTTGGAGTGGAGCCGGCATTTCCGCTGCTTCCCGGGGCAGGGCGAATTTGATCTGGCGGGTTTCCTCGCGCCGATTATCCGCAGTGGCTACACCGGCCCGCTGTCGCTGGAAATCTTTAACGATGGTTTCCGCGCTGCACCGCCGCGCGCTAACGCCGCCGATGGCTTGCGCTCGCTGCTGTACCTGGAAGAGAAAACCCGCAACCTGCTGGAACGTCAGGCTGCCGAGGGTTCGGCGCCGGCAGTGCCAGCGGCCAGCCTGGATATGTTGTTCTCGCCGCCAGCGGCCAGCCGTTATGACGGCGTGGAGTTTGTCGAGTTTGCCGTCGATGGTGAGCAGGGCACCAAGCTTGCCGGTTGGCTGGAGCGCCTGGGTTTTGCCCGCGCCGGCCAGCACCGCTCGAAAGACGTCAGCCTGCTGCGCCAAGGCGATATCAATATTGTGCTCAACGCCGAGCCGTATTCCTTTGCCCACAGCTTTTTTGAAGCGCACGGGCCGTCGTTGTGCGCCACCGCCTTGCGGGTGAAAGACAGCCACAGCGCGTTTGAACGCGCCCGCGAATACAAAGGGCAGCCCTACCGTGGCCTGGTCGGCCCCAACGAGCGCGAGGTGCCGTCGGTACGGGCGCCCGATGGCAGTCTGATTTATCTGATCAGCCAGGCCGAAGGCGGCCAGACCATCTACGAAAGCGACTTTATTCTTAACGAAAAAGTGCGGCCCAGCGGCAACCTGCAACGCATCGACCATATGGCCATGGCGCTGCCGGCCGACAGCCTCGACACCTGGGTGCTGTTCTACAAAGCCCTGTTCGACTTTGAAGCCGATGACGAAGTGGTGCTGCCCGACCCCTATGGTTTGGTAAAAAGCCGTGCCCTGCGCAGCCGCTGCAGCTCGGTGCGCCTGCCGTTGAATATCTCGGAAAATCGCAACACGGCGATTTCCCATGCGCTGTCCAGCTACCGGGGTTCGGGCGTGCACCATATTGCCTTTGCCTGCGAAGACCTGTTTGCCGAGATCAACCGCGCCAAAGATGCCGGCGTGCCGCTGTTGGATATTCCGCTGAACTACTACGACGACCTGGCAGCGCGCTTTGACTTCGACGATGAATTCTTAAGCGAGCTGGCCTATTACAACGTGCTCTATGACCGTGACGCCCAGGGTGGCGAGCTGTTTCATGTGTATACCGAGCCGTTCGAGGGGCGTTTCTTCTTTGAGCTGCTGCAACGCAAAAATGGTTATGTCGGCTACGGTGCGGCCAACGTCGCCGTGCGTTTGGCGGCCATGGCCAAGGTGCGCAGCGGTTCGGCGCGTCAGGCACGGCTGTAAATAGAAGGCCTGGCGACGAATTCTCTCGGCGCCAGGCTTTCTTCGTCCTACGCCCCGGACCATAATCGCCGCACCCGTCGACCTGCTGGCCGTGAGCCCCATGACAATAACAATCGCAGAACTCCCCGAGGCGTCCGACAGCGCGCCGCGCAAGAGTCGCAAAAACAACCCGGAAAAAACCCGCGAAAACATTCTGCAGGCGGCCATCGCCGAGTTTGTTGAGCAGGGTTTATCGGGTGCGCGGGTGGACGCTATTGCCGAGCGCACCCACACCTCCAAACGCATGATTTATTACTACTTCAACAGCAAAGAGCAGCTCTACGTTGAAGTGCTGGAAAAGCTCTACGGCGATATTCGCCGCACCGAAGCGCAACTGCACTTGGCCGAACTGGAGCCGGTGCAAGCGATTCGCCGCCTGGTGGAATTCACCTTCGACCACCACGACCGCAATGTCGATTTTGTGCGCATCGTCTGCATCGAAAATATCCACAACGGCGCCAACGTTAAACAGTCGCCGGCGATCCGTTCGTTAAGCCATAACGTGCTCAACCTGCTGGACGAAACCTTGCGCCGGGGCGAAGCAGCGGGGGTCTTTCGCCCAGGGTTGCAAGCCATCGATATGCACTTGCTGATCAGCTCGTTCTGCTTTTACCGCGTCTCCAACCGCCACACCTTTAGCGAGATTTTCCAGATCGAGCTGCCGGATGAGCAGGTGAAGCTGCGGCATAAAGAGATGATTTGTGAGTCGGTGCTGAGGTATGTGCAGGTTTGAAATGCAGCGTAGCGACAATGCTGTAGCGCCAGCCCGGTGGATTCCCGCCTGCGCGGGAATGACGGCGTGTTCATTTAAATAGCCGTGTTCCCCGCGTAGGCGGGGATCCAGGGGCGCGCTCGTTTTACCCATTCATACTGGCAAAATGCGCCACCATCCGCCCCGCATCGGCCTGCACGCCACTAAACAACTCAAATGCCTTAACCGCTTGAAACACCGCCATGGTGCCGCCATCCAGGGTGCGACAGCCTAACGCGCGGGCCTCGCGTAGCAGCTCGGTTTCCAGCGGAAAATAGACAATCTCCGCCACCCATAGCGGCGCGCGCAGCAGTGCTTTGGGCACTGGCATACCGGGCAACTTGGCCATGCCCATTGGCGTGGTATTTACCAGGCCGTCGGCTTCGGCCATGGCGGCAGCGAGGTCGGTACCGGCGTTGGCGCGGCTGCCGGGGAAGTGCTGGTTGAGGTTGTCGGCCAGGGCCTGGGCTCGGCGGGTGTCCACGTCAAAAATCGTCAGCTGCTGCACGCCTTCAATTAACAGCGCATGGGCCACTGCCGCTCCGGCGCCGCCAGCGCCCATTTGCACTACGCGCTCACGGGCTACATCGCTGAGGCCACGGCGAAAACCTTCGGCAAAGCCAAGGCAATCGGTGTTATGGCCAATGCGTTTGCCGTGCTGAAACACCACGGTGTTGACTGCGCCAATGCCACGGGCTTCCGGTGACAGTTCATCCAACAGCGGGATGACTGCCTGCTTGCACGGGAAGGTGATGTTCAGGCCGGTGAAGCCGGTGCTCTGTGCGGCGCTGATCAGCGTGGGCAGGTCATCCAGGCTCATCTGCAAGGCATCCAGGTCAATCAGCCGGTACAGGTAGCGCATACCTTGCGCGTCACCTTCGTGCTCATGCATGGCCGGGGTGCGCGAGGCCTGAATGCCGGAACCGATCAGGCCGGCAAGAATACTGGGGGTGGTGGACATGCTTAGGCCTTCAACAGGTGAGCGAAATGTTCGATAGCCATGCGGTAACCGTTGCTGCCAAAACCGGCTAGCACGGCCACGGCTATGCCGGAAACGTAGGAGTGGTGACGGAATTCTTCGCGCTTGTGCACATTGGACAGGTGCACCTCGATCACTGGCAGTTCACTGGCCATCAGGGCGTCGCGAATGGCCACCGAGGTGTGAGTCCAGGCGCCGGGGTTGATCACAATGCCGGCGCAGCGGCCGCGGCCTTGGTGAATCCAGTCGATCAACTGACCTTCGTGGTTGGTTTGCTGAAACTCCACGGTGAAGTCCAGCGCGCTGCCGGTACGGCGGCATAACTCGGCAATGTCGGCGAGGGTTTCATGGCCATAGGTGGCTGGCTCGCGGGTGCCGAGCATATTGAGGTTGGGACCGTTGAGAACCAGCAGCGTACGAGGCATGGGGTGTTTCTCCATTGTTTTTATAGGTCCGCCAAATGAGGGGCGGAACGCTTCTGGAGAAAATGTACTAACTGGTTAATTTGGTCAACGCGGGGCGCTGTCAGTGTTCGATAATCGACCACTTTCGCCGTCTTGGTGAGCGTAGGGTGTGCTGTGCGCACCGTTGTGGTC
>NZ_JBBNAH010000102.1:0-11583 GCF_037994325.1 Pseudomonas sp. | reverse complement strand
ATATACTAGTGGCCGCTTCTCGTGGAATTCGAACATGAGCCAACATTTTCAGCACGACGTTCTTGTCATCGGTAGCGGCGCTGCCGGCCTTACCCTAGCCCTTACCCTGCCTAGCCATTTGCGTATTGCCGTGCTTAGTAAGGGTGACCTCACAAATGGTTCAACTTATTGGGCACAAGGTGGCGTTGCGGCCGTACTCGATACCACCGACACCGTTGAATCCCACGTTGAAGACACCCTCAATTCCGGCGCAGGCCTGTGCCGCGAGGACGCCGTGCGCTTCACCGTCGAGCACAGCCGTGAAGCCATTGAGTGGTTGATTGAGCAAGGCGTGCCCTTTACCCGCGATGACGAAACCGCGCGCGAAGACGGCGGCTTTGAGTTTCACCTGACCCGCGAGGGCGGCCATAGCCACCGGCGCATCATCCATGCCGCCGACGCCACCGGTGCGGCGATCTTCAATACACTGCTAGCCCAAGCCCGCCAGCGGCCGAATATCGAACTGCTGGAGCAACGGGTAGCGGTCGACCTGATCACCGAGCGCAAGCTTGGATTAGGCGGCCATAACTGTTTAGGCGCTTACATTCTCAACCGCACCAGTGGCGAAGTGGACACCTACAGTGCCCGCTTCACTGTGTTGGCCAGTGGTGGCGCCTCTAAGGTTTACCTTTACACCAGCAACCCCGATGGCGCTTGTGGCGACGGTATCGCCATGGCCTGGCGCGCCGGTTGCCGCGTGGGCAATCTGGAATTCAACCAATTCCACCCCACCTGTCTGTACCACCCCAAGGCCAAAAGCTTCCTCATTACCGAGGCCATACGTGGCGAAGGCGGTTTGCTTAAGCTGCCAAATGGCGAACGTTTTATGCAGCGTTTCGACCCACGGGCCGAGCTGGCGCCACGGGATATTGTTGCCCGTGCCATTGACCATGAAATGAAGCGCCTGGGTGTCGACTGCCTGTATCTGGATATCAGCCACAAACCGGCCGAGTTCATCAAAACGCACTTCCCCACAGTTTATGAACGCTGCCTCGATTTCGGCATCGACATCACCAAAGAAGCCATTCCCGTGGTGCCCGCTGCACACTACACCTGCGGCGGAGTCGTAGTCGACCAACACGGCCACACCGATGTGCCGGGTTTGTACGCCATTGGTGAAACCACGTTTACCGGCCTGCATGGCGCTAACCGCATGGCCAGTAACTCGCTACTGGAATGTTTCGTTTATGCCCGCTCCGCAGCCGCGGACATCCTCGAGCAACTGCCCACCACACCGGTGCCTGAAGCGCTGCCAAGCTGGGACGCCAGCCAGGTAACCGACTCTGACGAAGACGTGATCATTGCCCACAACTGGGACGAGCTGCGGCGTTTTATGTGGGACTACGTCGGCATCGTGCGCACCAACAAGCGCCTGCAACGGGCGCAGCATCGCGTGCGCTTGCTGCTGGATGAAATCGACGAGTTCTACAGTAACTATAAAGTCAGCCGCGACCTCATCGAGCTGCGCAACCTGGCCCAGGTGGCCGAACTGATCATCCGGTCCGCCATGCAGCGCAAGGAATCCCGCGGCCTGCATTACACCCTCGACTACCCCGAGCAGTTGCCCGAGGCCCGCGACACTATTCTGGTGCCGCCCATCTACGGCGAGTAAATTTCAAGCGCACCCGCAAGCGCCGGTGGATATCCGCCGGCAAGGCGTCCGCCGCAATACACAGCCCCCGCACCCACCATTGCCCCGGCTGACGAAAACGCAGCACGATCACTTGCGGCAGCGCCAGGCTGTCTGGGCGCAGCTGTACCGCTTGCCAAACGCCGTCGGCGCGGCACAGGTGCCAGCCATCGGCGTCGTGGCGAATGCCCGTGAACCCATATAAAGAAGAGAAACCCACCCAACCGGCGTGGGCAGCGCATAACCCCACGCCAATCAAGCACGCCCAAAAAGGGATAGCCGCCATCAGCAAGGCAGCCAGCGCGCAGCACTGTGTGCTGAGATAGACCGCCAGCAGTTGCCCAGAGGCGCGCCAGCGGCATTCGAAGGCCTTACTTGGGCTGGACACGGTCCAGAATCATCCGAACCATGCGACGCAGATCGGCATCTTCCGGCTCGCCGCGCTGCATAAACCAGCCGAACATATCCTGATCCTCGCATTCCAGCAGTTTGCGATAGCGCTCGCGGTCCTCAGCATCGAGTGTCGGGTAGACTTCGCGCACGAAGGGCACCAGCAGCACATCGAGCTCCAGCATGCCGCGACGGCTGTGCCAGAACAGGCGGTTCAGTTCAATATCGTCGACCATTAATGCGGCTCCTGCAAAATAGGCCGGCAGTATAGCGGCGCTACGCCGATACCGGCACCCGCTGACAAGCTCAAGGCAGGGCCCTATGATTAGCCCCCAGACTTTCAATCAGCGATCCCCCATGGCCGACTCTGCTTTTTTCTGCACGCTCTCCCACGAAGGCATCCTCGCCGTTCGCGGCCCCGACGCCAGTAAATTCCTGCAAGGCCAAGTCACCTGCAACCTCAACTACCTAAGCGACAGCAACGCCAGCCTCGGTGCCCGCTGCACCCCCAAAGGCCGCATGCTGTCGAGCTTTCGCATTGTCAGTGACGATGACGGCTACCTCCTGGCCATGGCCAGCGAGCTGCTTGAGCCGCAACTGACTGACCTGAAAAAGTACGCGGTCTTCTCCAAATCCACCCTTAGCGATGAAAGCGCCGAGTGGCTGCGCCTGGGCCTGAGCAACGCTGACGAGCTACTCAGCGACTTGGGTTTAATGCTGGCCAATGACGCTGACGGCGTCGCGCGCGGTGAAGGTTTATTCGCCATTCGCCTGGCCGATGGGCGCGTCGAGCTGTGGTTACGCCGCGCAATCAGCGCCGAGGTGCTGGAACAAATTCAGGCCAAACTGCCGGAGCGCCCGCTCAATGACTGGCTGCTGGCGCAAGTGCGAGCCGGCATTGGCCAGGTTTTCGGCCCGACCCGCGAGCTGTTTATTCCGCAAATGATCAATCTGCAGGCCGTCGGCGGCGTCAGCTTTAAGAAAGGCTGCTACACCGGCCAGGAAATCGTCGCGCGCATGCAGTACCTGGGCAAACTCAAACGCCGCCTGCAACGCTTGAGCCTGGAAGGCAGCGAGCTACCAGCGCTGGCCAGTGAGCTGTTCTCGCCCGTGCACCGTTCCAGCGTCGGCGAAGTGGTATTGGCGGCACAGAGCAAAAACGGCGTAGAACTGCTGGCGGTATTGCAGGAAGATGCCGTGAGTGATGGACGGATTCATCTTGGCAGCGAAACCGGCCCAGCCCTCCAGCTATTGGACCTGCCCTACAGCTTGAACTCGGATCTCGAGATTCAGCGTTAACCTTATTCTTACTTCCGCCAAGCGCTTAAGCCTTTAGAGAAACGTCCATGAGCAAACTCGCTGAGAAAGTCCAACACGAACTGATCCAGGCCATCGAAAACGATGAACTGGTGCTGCCAACGCTCCCAGAAGTGGCGCTGAAAGTTCGCGAAGCGGCGGAAGATCCGGACATCAGCATTCCGCAGTTGAGCAAAGTGATCGGCAACGACGCCGCCCTCACCGCGCGCATCATCAAAGTGGTTAACAGCCCACTGTTGCGTACCAACAAAGAAATTACCGACCTGCAGATGGCCGTCGGCCGTCTGGGCATCAACTACACCTGCAACCTGGCCACTGGCCTGGCGATGGAGCAAATGTTCCAGGCCACCTCCGATGTGGTCGACCGCAAAATGCGCGAAGTGTGGAACAAGAGCACGGAAATCGCCGGTATCAGCCACGTTCTCTGCCGCCACTACACCCGCCTGATGCCGGACCAAGCCACCCTGGCCGGCCTGATCCACCAGATTGGCGTGCTGCCCATTCTCACCTACGCCGAAGAGCACGATGAGTTGCTGTCTGACTCCATCAGCCTTAACCACGTAATCGAGAAAATTCACCCGATCATTGGCGACCGAATCCTCAAAGCCTGGGATTTCCCTGAGAACATCGCCATCTTGCCGAGCCAGTACTTGGACTTCACCCGCAACTCGCCAAAGGTGGATTACGTCGACATCGTTCAGGTCGCCACGCTGCAGAGCTACCTGGGCAGCGAGCATCCATACACCCAACTCGACTGGTCGCAGATTCCAGCCTTCGCCAAACTGGGCCTGGACCCAAGCGCCGACCTGAATGCCGACGAAGACCTCTCCGCTGCCATGGAAGCGGCCATGGGTATGTTGCAGTAAAAACTTCCCCACGCATTCGGGGCGATTCGCCACTATGCTCAGCCCCATGGCTTAGATGGGGATCTCCGAATGCGCATTGTGTCGTTGTGCATCTGCTTGCTGTTGGGCGCCAACTCGGCGCTCGCTGAGGAGGTTCGCCTAACCAATGGCGAATGGCCGCCCTACCTGGGTCAAGCCCTGCCCCATCAAGGCATCGCTTCGCGCATCGTCGCCGAAGCCTTCGCCTTGGAAGGCATAAAGGTGCACTGGGACTTCTACCCCTGGGCGCGTTCGCTAATGCTTGCCCAACGCGGTCAACGCGCCGGCACTGCCGTGTGGTTACGCAGCGACGAACGGGATAAAGACTTCTACGTCAGCGACCCGGTTTTAGACAGCAGTTACTACCTGTTCCACCGCACAGACCACCGCTTCAACTGGCAAACCGTAAACGACCTCAAAGGCCTGAACGTGGGTGGCGCCAATGGCTTTGACTACGGCGCGGCGTTTCAGCAGGCCGAAGCCGACGGCAGCCTTAGCGTGCGACGCATGACCAGCGAATACCTTGGTCTGCGCCAATTACTGGCAGGGCGCATCGACGTGTTCCCGATGGATAAAACCGTCGCCTTCGACATGCTGCACCAGCACTTCAGCGCCGCCGAGCGCGCGCAACTGACCTTCAACCCCAAGCCTCTGCGCAGCGACACCCTGCACCTGATGCTCTCGCGTGCCGTGCCGGGCAATGCCGAATTGATTGCGCGCTTTAATGCCGGGCTTAAACAACTGCGCGACAGCGGCAAAATCGCCCAATACCTGATACAAGCGCAGCAGCCACTGTCACTGGTGCCTTAACACCGTCGCCGCCTGCATACGTCCGCCGGATTCCCGCCTGCGCGGGAATGACGAAAATATCGAGCAAATCCCCCGCCGTCCCCGCGAAGGCGGGGACCCAGAATGTCGCAGACGCCTACTGGATCGGGAACTCCACCCGCACTAACAGTCCGCCACTGGGCCCATCGTGCAAACTGATGGTGGCCTGATGGGCGCGGCAAATCTCGCCGACAATCGCCAAGCCCAGCCCTGCACCGCCAAGCTGTGGATTACGCCGATAAAAGCGCTCGAACACTTTGTCACGCTGGTCCGCCGGAATCCCTGGGCCGTCGTCTTCCACTTCCAGCACACCCGGCGCCCGCACGCGCAGAATCACATTACCGCCGCTGGGCGTATGGGCCAGGGCGTTGTCGACCAGGTTGCTCAGCAGTTCATTAAGTAGCGTTGGCTCGCCCTGCAGCCATACCGGCTGCTCCGCCTCCAACGCCAGGGCGATGCCTTTGGAGTGGGCTAGCGGCGCCAGGGCCATGCCCAGCTCGCGGCACAGTTGACTGAGGTCGATCTGCTCGGCGCCCCCTTCGGCAATCGCCCGCGCGCCGCTTTCGATACGCGCCAGCGATAACAACTGGTTGGCCAAGTGGGTCAGGCTGTCGGTGTTTTGCGCGGTCTCGCGCAGGGTTTGCTGCCAGCGCTCGGGGTCTTGTTCACGCAGGCCCAATTCCACCCGTGCCTTTAACGCGGCCAGCGGCGTGCGCAATTCATGGGAGGCCTCGGCGATAAAGTCGGCCTGACGCTGGAACAGCCCGCGCAAGCGTTCGGTGAATTGGTTCAGCGCCTCCACCAGCGGCATCAGCTCGCGCGCGGTGGCGACGACCGGCAACGGCCGCAGGTCGTCCAATTGCCGCTCGGCCACGGCATTGCGCAGTTGACTGAGCGGGCGCAGCGCCGCACTGATGGTCAGCCACACCAGCACCAACGCCGCCAGCGACAGCACGGCCAGGCGCCACAGTGAGTCGACCAACAAGCCACGGGCCAAGCGCTCACGCGCCTCTTCGGTTTCCGCCACGCGGATTTCCGCGGTGCCACTAATGGTCGGCTCGCTGATCGGCCGTAACAGACTGACCACCCGCACATCCACGCCTTTAAACGTGCCATCGTAAAAACGCGCCAGCGCCGGGTAGTCATCGGTGCGCGGGGTGTTAGGCGGCGGATCGGGCAGGTTTTCAAAGCCGGAAATCAGCTTGCCCTGCACATCGGTGACCTGATAGAAAATCCGCCCGGCGCTGTCGTAGGCAAAGGTGTCCAACGCCACCCAGGGCACGTCGGCGCGCAGGCTGCCATCGTCTTCGTACATGCCGGCAGAAATGGCCCGCGCCGAGGCCAGCAAGGTGCGGTCGTACGCGGTATCGGCAGCTTCGCGGGCGTTCCAGTAGGCGCTCAGGCTGCCGATCAACAGCAGCACGGCGAACAAGGTCGCCATTCGCCGCAGTAACCGCCCGCGTAGGCTCCCGACTTCACGCATCCTGGCTTTCCAATAAATAGCCCAGGCCACGGAAGGTGACGATACGCACCGAGCTGCCTTCGAGTTTTTTGCGTAAGCGGTGAACGTAAATTTCGATAGCGTCCGGGCTGGCGTCCTGGTCGAGACCGAACACCTGGGAAGCCAATTGCTCTTTGCTCATCACCCGCCCCGGCCGGGCAATCAACACTTCCAGCACCGCCTGCTCGCGGGAGGTCAGGGTCAGCACCTCGTCATTGAGGGTAAAGCGCCGGGTGCCGAGGTCATACAGCAGCGGGCCGCAGCGCTGTTGCTGTTCGCCGCCGAGCACGCTGCGGCGCAACAAGGCTTTCACCCGCGCTTCCAGTTCGCTCAGTTCGAAAGGTTTGGCCAGGTAATCATCGGCGCCCAGATTCAGGCCATGCACGCGGTCTTTCACTTCGCCGCGTGCGGTGAGCATCAGCACCGGCAGCGTCTTACCACGCCCGCGCAAACGGGCCAGCACTTCAAAGCCGTCCATACGCGGCAGGCCGACATCCAGCACGGCCAGGGCGTAATCCTCGCTGCTCAGGGCCAGGTCGGCGGCGACGCCATCGTGCAGCACATCCACTGTCCAGCCGGCGGCCTTAAAGGCTTGCGCCACGCTATCGGCGAGTTGGGGGTGGTCTTCGACCAACAAAATGCGCAATCAGGTTCTCCGCAAAGCAGCGTGTAGCGCAGGAGTGTAACGGGCCAACGGCGCCTGTGAAGGTGCGCCGCGTTTTCTTTCAGATTGAAAGCCTGGTGAAAGTTTCGCGCCTTAGCATCCGGCCAGGGTGGCAAGAACCACCCGCCAACGCCGACTCGTGGTTGTTTCGGCGCTAACAAAAACAAGAACTGGAGACCACACCATGCCATCTGCCCCTCGGCAGGCTTTGCCGCCTGTGCGCACGTTAAACCTCGCACTGGCCAGCGCCACCCTCGCCTCACTGGTTCCTGCCTCGGCCTACGCCGACTTTATCAAAGACAGCAGCGCCAACTTCGAAACCCGCAATATGTACTTCAACCGCGACTTCCGCGAAGGCTCCGGCCAGTCCAAACGCGATGAATGGGCGCAGGGTTTTATTCTCGATCTGCAGTCGGGCTTTACCGATGGCACCGTCGGTTTTGGTGTCGACGCCTTAGGCATGCTCGGCGTAAAACTCGACTCCAGCCCGGACCGCACCGGCACCGGCCTGCTGCCCACCCATGACGACGGCCAAGCGGCGGACGAATATTCCAAGCTCGGCCTGACCGCCAAGGTCAAAGTCTCCAACAGCGTGTTGAAAGTCGGCAGCCTGATACCAGAACTGCCCACGCTCAACCCCAACGACGGGCGCATCCTGCCGCAAACCTTTGAAGGCGGCCTGCTCACTTCCGAGGAAATCAAAGGCCTGACCTTTACCGGCGGCCGCCTGGAAAAAGCCAAAGACCGCAACGACAGCAACTACGAAGACCTGGCGCTAAACAACAAAAACAGCCGCTTCGCCTCGGCTGCCAGCGCCGACAACTTTGACTTCGCCGGCCTGGACTACAAGCTCACCGACAAAATCACCGGCAGCTACCACTTCGCCCAACTCGACGATGTATACCGCCAGCACTACCTCGGCGTGGTCGCCGCGCAACCGGTTGGTCCGGGCACGTTGTCTGCCGACTTGCGTTTTGCCCGCAGCGATGACCACGGCAATGCCGCTGGCGGCAAGGTGGATAACCGCGCCCTCAATGGCCTGGTGAGTTACGGCCTGAATGGCCACAAACTCGGCTTTGGCTACCAGCATATGAGCGGCGACACCGGCTTTGCCTATATCGATGGCACCGACCCGTATCTGATCAACTTCGTGCAGATCAACGATTTTGCCAACGCCAACGAGCGCTCCTGGCAAGCCCGTTACGACTACGATTTCGCCAAAGTCGGGGTGCCCGGCCTGACCTTTATGACCCGCTACGTCAGCGGCGATAACGCCGACGTCACTGGCAGCACCGAGACCGGCAAAGAGTGGGAGCGCAACACCGAGTTCAAGTACGTGGTGCAGAGCGGCACGCTGAAAAACGTTTCGCTGCGCGTGCGTAACGCCACCTTCCGCTCCAACTTTGCCCGCGATGCTGACGAGATTCGCATCATGGTGGGCTATACCCTGGCCCTTTGGTAACCCAGGCGGCTTGAAAACTACTGCGCTCGGGTTAGCTGCGTTGAAAAGCAGGCTCAAAATGCTCATTGGCTACAGCCAACTCCGCTTTTTCACCTACTTTCCGCCTTGCTTCCCTGTCGCTCGCTACGTTTTCACACCACCTGGTAGCTGCTTGTTTTCCTGACGCACAATAACAACACCTACGGGAGACACCCTATGATCAAGCCCCTTCACCGCCTGGCCCTGGCGGCCAGCTGTGTACTGCTCAGCAGCCAGTTGCTGGCCGAGCCAAAACGCCCCGAATGCATCGCCCCCGCAGCCCCTGGCGGCGGTTTTGACCTGACCTGCAAGCTGGCGCAAAGCGCGCTGATGAACTCCAAACTGCTGAGCAAACCGATGCGCGTCACGTACATGCCCGGTGGCGTTGGCGCGGTGGCCTACAACGCGGTGGTCGCGCAACGCCCGGGCGATGCCGGCACCATCACGGCGTGGTCGAGTGGTTCGCTGCTGAATCTGGCGCAGGGCAAGTTTGGTCGCTTTGATGAAAACGCCGTGCGCTGGCTGGCCGGCATTGGCACCAGCTATGGCGCCATCGCCGTACGCAGCGATTCACCGTACAAAAACCTTGATGACTTGATGAAAGCCCTCAAGGCTGAGCCAGGCAAAGTGGTGATTGGCTCCTCCGGTACTGTCGGCAGCCAGGACTGGATGCAAACCGCCCTGCTCGCCAAAGCCGCTGGCATCAACCCGCGCGACCTGCGTTATGTGGCCCTGGAAGGCGGCGGTGAAATCGCCACGGCCTTGATGGGTGGGCATATCCAGGTTGGCAGTACCGATATCTCCGACTCCATGCCGCATATCAAGGCCGGCAATATGCGCATCCTCGCCGTGCTCTCCGATGAGCGCCTACCGGGTGCCGACAAGGCCGATATCCCGACCGCCAAGGAGCAGGGCTACGACATCAGTTGGCCGGTGGTACGTGGTTTCTACCTGGGGCCAAAGGTCAGCGATGAAGACTACGCCTGGTGGAAAGCCAGCTTTGACCAACTGCTGGCCTCGGAAGACTTCGCTAAATTGCGCGACCAGCGCGAGCTGTATCCCTTCGCCATGACCGGCCCGGAGTTGGACGCCTACGTGAAAAAACGCGTGGCCGATTACAAGCAGATGGCCCAAGAGTTCGGCCTCACCCAGTAACACGCCCCGCCCACTCCCCTGATGCCCGTCAGGCGCCTCGCGCCTGACCTTGGCAAGGAGATCACCATGCTTTTTCAACGCCTCTTTAGTGCGGGCTGGCTAGTTGCATGCCTGGTTTTTGCCTACTTGGCCTGGGAATACCAGGCCGCCTTCTCGTACGAGCCGGTTGGTCCACGAGCCTTCCCGCTACTGATGCTCGGTTTGATGGCCGCCGCCTTGCTGTGGCTGACCCTGCGCCCCACGCGCATTGAGCACAAGGAAGGCGAGCACGCGCTGGACCGCGACACCCTGCGCAAAGTCAGCGCCTGCATCGCCCTGCTGCTGGTGTACGCCGGGCTGTTCGAGCCCTTGGGCTTTATCGTTTCCAGCTCGCTGGTTGGCGTATGTATGGCGCGTCTGTATGGCGGCCAGTGGAAAGCCAGCGCCATCGCCGCGGTGCTGATCAGCATCGGCCTGTACCTCTTGTTCGACCGCACCCTCGACGTTCCCCTGCCGCTTGGCGTGCTCGACTTCCTGGAGTTTTGACATGGACACACTCGGCTATCTGGGCCAAGGCTTCGGCGTTGCCCTCACCCCTTACAACCTGATTACCGCGCTGATCGGCACCTTGATCGGCACCGTGGTTGGCCTACTGCCCGGCCTGGGCCCCATCAACGGCGTGGCGCTGCTGATTCCGGTGGCCTTTGCCCTCGGCTTGCCGCCGGAATCGGCGCTGATTCTGCTGGCCGCCGTGTACTTGGGCTGCGAATACGGCGGACGCATCAGCTCGATTCTGCTGAATATTCCCGGCGAAGCCTCCACCGTTATGACCACCCTCGATGGCTACCCCATGGCCCGTCAGGGCATGGCCGGCGTGGCCTTGTCGCTGTCGGCCTGGAGCTCGTTTATCGGCGCGTTTATCGCCATCTGCGGCATGGTGCTGTTTGCGCCGTTGCTGGCGAAATGGGCAATTGCCTTTGGCCCGGCGGAATACTTTGTGCTGATGGTGTTTGCCATCGTTGCCCTGGGCGGTATGGCCGGCGACCGGCCGATGAAGACCTTTATCGCCGCCCTGCTCGGCCTGTTCCTGTCCACCATCGGCATCGACGCCAACAGCGGCGTGTACCGCTTTACCTTCGACAGCATTCATGTTGCCGACGGCATTCAGTTTGTGGTGTTGGTGCTCGGTTTGTTCTCGGTCAGCGAAATGCTGCTGTTGCTGGAGAAAACCCACCACGGCCACGCCGCAGTGCAAGCCACCGGGCGCATGCTGTTTAACTTCAAGGAAGCGGCGTCGGTATTTGTGGTGAATATTCGCTGCGGGCTGCTGGGCTTTTTCCTCGGTGTATTGCCGGGTGCCGGTGCAACGTTGGCCAGTGCGGTGGCCTATATGACCGAGAAAAAACTGGCCGGCGACACAGGCAAATTCGGCCAGGGCGATATGCGCGGCTTGGCAGCACCGGAAACCGCCATCGGCGCATCGGCCTGCGGCGCCATGGTGCCGATGCTGACCTTGGGCGTGCCCGGTTCCGGCACCACCGCAGTGATGATCGGCGCGCTGACGCTGTACAACATCACCCCCGGGCCAATGCTGTTTCAGGAGCAACCGGACATTGTCTGGGGCCTGATCGCCTCGCTGTTTATCGCCAATATCATGCTGGTGATCTTGAACATTCCAATGATCCGCCTGTTTACGCGCATCTTGAATGTGCCGAA
>NZ_JBBNAH010000101.1:0-1863 GCF_037994325.1 Pseudomonas sp. | reverse complement strand
CACTTGCTGCAAGGCCAGCTGTATATCGAGGTGGCCGCCGACAAAGAACGACCGCTGTGGGTGCACTCCGGCGACGCGCAGGTGCGTGTGGTCGGTACCGGTTTTGATGTACGCCGTGGCCAACGGCAGTTGGTGGTGACCGTCGCCCATGGCCAGGTGGCGCTGCTGCCAACGCCGGATAGTCAGCCTACCGTGCTGACTGCCGAACAACGCGCCAGCTACGACTACCGCAGCGGCCAGGTGCAACAGAGCACGCTGGACGAAAGCCAGGTGGCCGATTGGCGCAGCGGCCATTTGTATTTCCGTAACCGCGACCTGGCCAGTCTGGTCGATGAACTGGCGCTGTATCGCAATCAGCCGGTGCAGCTAAGTGATCCAGCGCTGGCAGGTTACAAAGTCTCGGGCAGTTTGGACGTCAATGACCCCGACGCTCTCTTGCGCGCACTGCCCGCACTACTGCCGGTTAAAACCGTGATTCTCGGCGATGGCAGCGCGCGAATTTTGCCCCGCAAAAAATAGATGCGAATATTTGCTATTCGCATATGAGGGTTTTCTGTGGTGCCGCGTCTTCCTCCTGTCTGCGTTCTGAACGCGGACCTTTTTCGGCCTTAGTTGCCATTGGGGGAATCCATGTTTCGCGTGCACCACAGCATCCATTTCCGCTACACCCGTCCAACGCTCACGGCGCTGTGCCTGGCGTTTAGCCTGCAAGCCCAGGCGCAGACCTTCGCGCTCAACCTGCCCGCGCAGCCGTTGGCCACTTCGCTTAGCCAGGTTGCGCAGCAAACCCAAGTGCAGCTGTTGTTCGACGAAACCCTGTTACGCAATGTGCAAGCGCCGGCGCTCAGCGGCCAGTTCAACCCCGAAGACGCCATCCGCCGTTTGCTGCAAAACAGCGCCTTTACCTTGGTCAAAGTCGACAACACCTTTGTTGTGCGTGCCAGTGAAGTGCCGGCCAACGAACAGGGCATCACCCTCAGCGCCTTGAGCATCGTTGGCGACGGCGCGCAGGTGGATTCCAACAGCGTCGGTCGCTCCACCCTGTCGCAGGTGAATATCGACCGCCGTCAGCCCAATAACATCGGCAGCCTGCTCGCCACCTTGCCCGGCGTCACTGCCGGCGGCTCACCAAAACCCGGTGGTCAGACGATTAATATCTGGGGCATGGGCGATGCCGAAGACGTGCCGCTCACCCTTAATGGCGCGCCGAAATCCGGCTTTGAGCGCTACCAGCAAGGCACCATTTTTATCGAGCCCGAGCTGATCAAAAGCATCGAGGTGGAAAAAGGCCCGCACTCGCCTTTCACCGGCAACGGCGGCTTTGGCGGTACGGTCAATATGACCACCAAAGACGCCCCCGACCTGCTCGAACAAGACCGCAACACGGGCGCCATGCTCAAGTATGGCTACAGCAGCAACGACCATCAGCAGATCTACACCGGCGCCACCTATGGCCGCACCGACAATGGTATGGCTGACGTGTTGGTGTATTACACCAAGCGCGATGGCGAGGACTTGAAGCTGGCCGACACCCGTCCCGACCCGGACAACCGCTACCCAATCAACCCCAAGCGCTTGCCCAACACCGCACAAGACCTGGACGCTCAGTTGTTCAAGCTCAATCTGCACCCCACCGATGAGCACAGCCTGGGGCTGTCTTACACGCGCTCCAACAGCGAGCGGATGACGCCGTTTTCCTCCAACAGCTACCCAACGCCACCGACCGCGGCGAGCATTCGTCAGTACGGCTATGAAGGTGCCTTGAAGCGCCTGTTGGCTGACCGCACCACGGTCGACACTACCTTTTCCGCCAAGTACGAATACCAACCGCTGGACAACCCGCTGGTAGACCTGGCGCTAAGC
>NZ_JBBNAH010000100.1:0-1766 GCF_037994325.1 Pseudomonas sp. | reverse complement strand
GAATATAACCACCAATCTGACTGACGCCATCTTTTTTGCTGTTGTTAAAAATTACGCCGGGCTTCTGAACGTCGAACTGTTGGAAACGGTTATGCGATAAGCCACTTGCGTTGGGATTGGCAATTTCAATTACCGGCACACCGTTAGGCGCCTGGTTCAGGGTTGCACGTTGCTCTGGTGCAGCACTCGGGTCGACGATCATATCTGCCGCAGCCATGCCCGGCACAGAGGTAATGGCGACAATTGGGCCGATGGCGCCCCGTAATACGACACGCACTGCAGCCTGATGCAGACAGCGAATAACAACGGGCAAAGGCTTTAGTGTCCAGTCAACACTTTGAGTCTCAACCGGGGCAATGGATGGGCAGTTAGCTTGGCCAGGCTTACGTTGACTGTTATTTATTTCGGCAACCGGAATTAAAAAACCCAGTGTTTTACTAAAAATCAGGCGAAAACGATGCTTGTTCATAAAGTGAACCTATAAATTAAAGTATGAATAAATAGCTAACGAAGGAAAATCAGTAAGTGAGATAAGCGCTCATATAAACAACCGCAACATCTTGATCCTGTTGTGCTCCACTGTCTTCGGAGAGTGGAAGCCCTAACGTGAGAGAGCCCCCGCCATATCGCCAACTTCCATTAACACCTGTAGCAAACCCCTCGATACGTCCATTATTTTCTTTATAGGCTACGTTTTCAGTTTTCCCTATGTCCCAGCCCACAAATGGACTTATGGAACCACCCGCAACAGGTATGGGTAGAGATAAAGTATTGGTCATGAATATGCCGCGGTCGCCCCATAAAACTGGCGTTTTGTAGCCGCGAACAGTGAACTCGTCGCCAAGGCCTAACTGTTCGGAGGTCAACAAATTATCTTTGGCGTATTGGCCACCGATTCGCGACGAAAATGAAAAGTTTCTGTCGAACAACGAAAACGGTCGACTCCAAGCCGTGTTAAATTCGATTTTACTTAAATGCTTTTCAGCTCGGCTTTGGTCAAATGCCGCTTTCTCGCCGGTTAGGAAAGAAATACCCTGTACCCAGGACGCGTCGGAATAAAGCGAGCCGCCAAAAAGATCAGTGACATGATCGAGCCCCAGCGATAGGTTGGTATAAGGCTTGCTATTGATAGCCAATAGTGACTTTTCAATGAAGTTGGCGTTACGTTTGTGTTCCAACTCAAAAACAGCCGATAGTCGCTGAGTTTTCTCGCGCATCAGCACTTGGCTGAATTTTGCATCGTAAACTTGGGAGTTACCGCTCGATCCATAGAAACCGTAGCGGCCTTTTAATTGCTTATCGTATTGGGAGTGGTTAAAACGCAGGTCCAGCTTCGAGTAACCAAACGGAATCGAATAGTTTGCACCAGCGGAATACTCTGCATTATTTTTTTCATCTTGATAGCGGCGCGATGAAAGATTAAGACCTAGCGAGTCGTTACCTAATAGTAAGTCACTCAAACTGGTGGAAGCGGTGTAGCGATAGCGCCCTTGGCTTGGACTACCAGCACCCGAGTTGTCGGCACGCAGGGTAAGGCTGGGTGTACTCTTATCTTCAGTGACAATATTCAACGTCGAGTAGCCAATCCGCGATGATGGCTGAACATCAATGCGTGCAGATTTCGATACGGTATTTAGGTTTTCAACAATTTGGTCAATATCGTGAATATTGAAAGGGCGTTGCGTAACACCTGGCATCGCCATTTGTACCACTAGTTTTTCGTAGCGGCTTTGCGGTTCATGGCCATTGATCAGCCAACCATCTAC
>NZ_JBBNAH010000099.1:0-2497 GCF_037994325.1 Pseudomonas sp. | reverse complement strand
CGTGGTCGGCAGATCGGCGAGGTTGGCAGCGGTGGTGTTGTCGTCACCGCAGAAGGTGCAGCTGATATCGCTCAGCGCTTGCAGGGTGATGTCCCCTGCCTTGCCGGCGCCACTGGCGGTGGTGCTGATTTTGCTGCCGCTGGCCATGTTGATATGCGGCGCTTCTACGATCACCGCACCGGCGTCCTTGCCGGCGTTACCGCTGGTATTGACCAGCGCGCCGCTCTTCAGATTGACGGTATCGCCGCTAGCGATTTGCACCCGACCGCCACTGTTATCGGCCATCAAGGCGGCCAACTCACCGCTGATTTCTACGCCATTTTTACCAACGATTTTTACCGAGCCATCGGCCTGATCGATACCAGTACCAATGCTCACGCCTTGCAGGTTTACCGTGTTGACGAACACCGTTTCCGCTGCCGATGTGCCGGCCTGCAATGAGGCACCAGAGGCGACTACCGCCGAGGCGGCGAACAGGTTGATCGAACCTGCGGTATTGACCTTGCCCTGAACCTTCACTTCGCCATCGGCAGAGCCGTTGTAGCTACCAGTCTTGAGCGCGGTTACCGCGTCGGTGGTTTCAGCCACGCTGCCTTGGTGGGCAATGGTCGCCAGGTTTTGCATCTGCGCGGCGCTGGGCGTGGTGACCGTCAGGCTGCCGACGTTGACCACACCACTGGCACCCACGACCAAACCATGGGGGTCGGCAAAAATGATATTGCCGCCGACCTTGCCGTCCGAGATGCCATTGAGGGTGCCGTTGATTTGCGCCTTGGCGTCGTGCACCAGGTTAACCAGATTGCCCGCACCGTTGGGCACATGCAGGTTTACGGTATTGCCCGAGCCGACCACAAACTGGCCAAAGGAGTTGAAGCCGGTGTTACCGCGCACCGTCGCCGTGGTGATATCGGTGGTGGTGGCGTTGGTAGTGGTGATGGTGGTCGCCGTGGTCATGCCGGTGACAGCACCAATCCCGGCGCCAAAGTTGCCGTTATGCAGCGTGATGTTATTAGCGTCAGCCATCGCCCAGCTCGGTAGCACGCCAAGGCTGGCGAGCATCGCGGCGGTGATGCGATTGGGTTGGAAGCGTGGCCCGGCTACCGCTGGATTGGCAGAGTGCTGGGGGGTAATACGCTTAACCATGACTGACCTCACTGTCGGGAACTTTCCACAACAGGCATTGTCGGTCGGACGGTCAATTGTGAACTAGTCGTGGTCGTTCATGCTTGTGAACAACCGTTGACAGCTGTCAGATAGCAGGCGCCATCAGTTTGACATGTCGGCTTCTGAAACCAGCTTGTAACCCCTGCCGTAGACGGTTTGGATCAGTTGCGGGCGGTTGGAATTGAGCTCCAGTTTGCGCCGCAGGCGCGCCACCAGGGTGTCGACGGTGCGCAAATCGCCGGAGTCTTCGCTGTCCAGGCCGTGGCGCAAACAGGCGAGCAAATCATGGCGATTGACCGGTTTGCCACGGCGCTCGATCAGGCCGATCAGCAAGGCAAATTCACCGGCCGTGAGTGCCACATCCGCGCCCTCTTCATCGCTGATCCGGCGACGGAGTAAATCGACTTTATAGGGGCCTAGCAGCAAATCCTGATTGGGCTTGTCGCCCTGGCGGCGGCGCAACAGGCTGCGGATTTGCGCGAGTAAAACCCGCAGGTTTACCGGCTTGGTGATATAGCAATCGGCGCCGGTTTCCAGGCCCGCCACGCGGTCGAAATCATCGTCGCGCACGGTCACCAGAATGATGCCGATCTGTGGGCTTTTGCTGCGCAGTTGGGCGGCAACGGCCAGGCCGTCGATATCCGGCAGGCCTATATCGAGGATCACCGCCGCCGGCTGATGGCGCTCGAACAAACGCATGCATTCCAAGCCTGACGGGGTGCTGAACACCTCATAGCCGGCGTTGACCAGATACAGCGAAACCATCTCGCGGATCTCTGGCGCATCTTCGACGACTAAGAGTTTTTCCATGACGCAGCGCCTGCCCCGTTATTGTTATGGCGCCGGATTGTGCGCCTTGTGGGGCGGCGAAAACCAGCCCTGCGCCTAATACCAGCGGCTTTGCTCCCCTCGCTCGCTTGCGGGAGAGGCGTAAGGGGGCGGCGGCCAGCGTGAGGGCCTGGGTGATGGACGGAGCCGCGCAGTCGCTGCTAAAAACAAAAGCCCCTCTCCCGCCCTTCGGGCACCCTCTCCCGCAAGCGGGAGAGGGGAATTGGGCGACTATCGCAGTTGGTCTCCCCTCGCCCGCTTGCGGGAGAGGGGCCGGGGGCGGCGGCCAGCGTGAGGGCCTGAGTGATGGACGGAGCCGCGCAGTCGCCGCCAAAAGCAAAAGCCTCTCTCCCGCCCTTCGGGCACTCTCTCCCGCAAGCGGGAGAGGGAATTGGGCGACTATCGCAGTTGGTCTCCCCTCGCCCGCTTGCGGGAGAGGGGACTAATCGCCTAAGGTCGCGGCCCTACGCCAGCCGTTTCCGCAGAGGCTTGAGTGCCCCTCAGC
>NZ_JBBNAH010000098.1:0-2968 GCF_037994325.1 Pseudomonas sp. | reverse complement strand
ACGACCTGCAAAACACCGGTATCCAGCCCGGCGAGTATGAAACCAGCCGGGTCTTTACCAGCGCCAGAACCCGCAACCCCGAGTCACTGCGCACTGCTGCCAACGCCTTTAACGGTCTGTACTGGCCGCAAACAACGTCGTTGGGCCTAGTTGTCGCCCTAAACGACTTCCTAGGCCGCATGGAATGGGAACGTCCGGAGTTTCGTAGCAGCACCGCCACCAAGGCTGATGGTGAGACCTATAGCGCGATTATCCAGGCGGGCGGCAAGGTCGATATCGCCACAAAAAACATCTTCGACAGCCGCGTAGTTCGCCCCAGCTATGCCTATGTGGCTGGCGGCAGCTTGGCTACGACGGACCTAAACGGCTCAGCGATATCCACCGCTGTAAGCCACAACCCGCAACTGGCTCCCGACCTCCAGCAACAAGCCACGTTGCCCGGCTTCAACTTGCCCACCAGCAACAACGGCCTATTCCAGCTCAACACCGATGGCACCCATCACTACCTAGTTGAAACCAACCCCGCCTTCGCCAGCCTGCGAGGGTTCGTCAGCTCCGACTACCTGCTCAACATCATCGGCTACAACCCCGATTTAACCCAACGCCGCTTAGGCGACGGTTTGTATGAGCAGCGCCTCGTCCAACAGGCCGTAATCGCCCGCACCGGCAAACGCTTTCTTGATGGCCTGACCAGCGACGAAGCGCAATTCCGTTACCTGATGGACAACGCCATCGCCAGCAAACAGGCGCTAAACCTGGTGCCTGGCGTTGCCTTAAGCGCAGAACAAATCGCCGCCCTAACCCACGACATTGTCTGGATGCAGGAGCAGGAAGTTGCCGGGCAAAAGGTCTTGGTGCCGGTGCTATATCTGGCCCACGCCAAGGATCGACTGGCCCCAACCGGAGCGCTTGTTCAGGGCCAAGACGTCACCCTGATTTCCGGCAAAGGGCTAAACAATAGCGGCACCTTGCGAGCGAGTAAAAACCTAAGCGTCAGTGCTGGAAACATCAGCAACAGCGGTTTGATGCAGGCCGATCAAACCGTCTCCCTGCTAGCCACCGACAGCATCCGCAACACCCAGGGCGGCTTGATCGTCGGCAAAGACGTCAGCGCCATTTCCCTGACCGGCGAGATCGTCAACGAACGCAGCGTCAACACCCACCAATCCGCCAAACAAGGCTTCCAGCGCCGCGAAGATTTCGTCGACAACGCTGCCGGCATCGAAGCCAGCAACACCCTGACCTTGTCCGCAGGCCGCGACCTGATCAACAACGGCGGCAACCTCAGCGCGGGTGATGACGCCAAGCTCAGCGCAGCCCGCGACCTAATCATCACCAGCCAAAGCGAAACCGACAGCGCCGCCAACCGCGACGACAAAGGCCACAGCAACCGCGAACAAACCACCCAACACGGTTCCTCCGTGCAAGTCGGCGGCAACCTTACCGCCGATGCTGGGAGTGATCTGGCCATCGTCGCCAGCACCGTAAAAGCCGCCGGCGATATCCAGCTCACCGCAGAAAACGACCTCACCATCGCCTCTGCCGCCAACACCACCAGCAGCGACAGCTACCGCAAAAGCTCCGGCAAAAAAGTCACCGAGCAAACCAGCAGCACCCGCCAACAAAGCGCCGTAATCGAAGCTGGCGGTGACCTCTCTATAAGCGCAGAAAACAACCTGATCGTTAGCGCCAGCCAGCTAAAAGCCGCCAACGAAGCCTACCTCTACGCCGGCGACCAACTCGCCCTGCTTAGCGCCGAAAACAGCGACCACAGCCTGTTGGATAAAAAGAAAAAAGGCGCATGGGGCAGCCAGTCAGCCAAGCGCGATGAAGTTACCGACGTGCGCAACATCGGCACCACCATCAGCACAGGCAGCGACCTGACTCTGGAAAGCGGTGGCGACCAGCTGTACCGCAAAGCCACCCTCGACAGCGGTGCTGACCTTACCCTCGACAGTGGCGGCGCCATCACCTTTGAAGCGGTAAAAGACCAACACTCGGAAAGCCACGAAAAAAGCCGCAGCAGCTGGGTTTGGACCAGCCTGGACAACAAAGGCAAGGTCGACGAAACCCTACGCCAAAGCCAACTGACCGCCAAAGGCGAAGTGCTGATCAACGCCGTCGAAGGGCTGCATATCGACGTCAAACAGATCGACCAGCAAACCGTCAGCCAGTCCATCGACGCCATGGTGCAAGCCGACCCGAGTATGGCCTGGCTGAAAGAAGTTGAAGCCCGTGGCGACGTCGACTGGCGTCAGGTCAAAGAGCTGCACGACAAATGGCACGACGGCCATTCCGGCCTTGGTGGGCCGGCGATGATCGTCATCATCATCCTCGTCACGTATCTCACCGCCGGGGCTGCGTCTGGCTTTGTCGGTACTGTGGCGGGTGCCGCGCCTAACACCGCGTTCGCAGCAGCCACCGCCGCCACAACGACGACGGGGGCAACAGCGGCCGGCTGGGCCAACGTCGCCGCAACGGCAATGCTCACTTCCGCCGCCAGCACCGCAACCGTCAGCACTATCAACAACAAAGGCAACCTAGGTGCAGCGCTAAAAGACACCTTTAGCGCCGACAGCCTGAAAAACTACCTAGTTGCTGGCGTAACCGCAGGGCTTACAGCCGGTTTTTATAACGAGTGGACTAACACAACTACTGCTCCTGCTCCTGCGCTGACAGAGGCAACCAACGGTGCGATGGCCAATTCGGGCGCCGTCACGGTGGCTAACTCCACGGGTGGGTTGAGCAGTTGGCAGGGCGTGGGTCAGTTCGCCGCGAATCAGGCATTGCAGAACACCACGTCAGCGGTGCTGAACAAAGCGCTTGGCCGCGAGGGTAGCTTTGGCGATGCACTGAAAACCAGCCTGGTTAACGCATTCACCGCCTATGGCTTCAACCTCGTCGGCGATGTCAGCAAAGATGTTTTCGCCGATGGCTCGGCGCCAAAAATTGCCCTGCACGCCCTTAT
>NZ_JBBNAH010000097.1:0-2320 GCF_037994325.1 Pseudomonas sp. | reverse complement strand
TGCTGCAGGCGCCAGTGTTCGGCTTTGTTATGCAGCGCCATATAGCGCTGGGCACAGGCGAACGCCGCGTGCAGGTTGGGCTGCGCGCAGAGCAGCGTGCCGAGCAAACCGAGCATGGCGATGCCCTGGTGACTGGCAACACGCATGCCCAGGTCCGCGCAACGCAGATGCTCGGCGCCGTTGGCTAACAGCTGAATTACCTGCTGGCTGGCGATCAAACAATCGGCATCGCGCAGTTGCGCCAAGCTCAAGCCCACAGCGCTCAGCAGGCCGGGCAGGTCACCACCAGCGCTCAGTACCTCTTCTTCGAAGCCGATCAGGCTGGCGCTGCGTAGCTCGTAACGAAGGGTCATTTGTGCCTCTCCTCGACGTGCACGACGATGCCGAATTTGTCGTGTAATGACAAGGCATCAATGCGTTAGCGCCCTACCCTGGCACCACCTAAAAAAACAAAAACAATGCGTGAGGTGCTCCATGGCTCTGTACGACATCGTGATTCAAGGCGGCCGCTACTTTGACGGAACCGGCGCGCCGGCCGCGATCCGCAGCCTGGCGGTAAAAGACGGCAAGGTGGCGCTGGTCAGTGCCACGCCCATTGATGAAAGCCTTGCTGAGCGGGTGATTGCCGCGCACGGCAAGTGGGTGACGCCGGGCTTTATCGACAGCCACACCCATTACGATGCCGAACTGATTGTGGCGCCAGGCCTCAGTGAATCAGTACGCCATGGCGTAACCACGGTGCTGGTGGGCAGTTGTTCGCTGAGCATGGTCTGCTCCGCCGCCGAAGATGCCTCGGACATTTTCACCCGCGTGGAAACCGTGCCACGGGACAAAGTGCTGCCCATCCTCAAGACCCACAAAACCTGGAATACCCCGCAGCAGTGGGTGGACTTTATCCACCGTCAGCCCATGGGCCCCAACGTGGTCAGCTTGCTTGGTCATAGCGATTTGCGCGTGGCGGTGATGGGCTTGCACCGTGCCACCGACCGGCAGGTGCGGCCGAGCGAGGCGGAAATGCAGGCCATGGAAAACACCTTGGAGCAGGCGCTGGATGCCGGCTTTCTTGGTCTGTCCACCATGAGCCTGAAGTGGGACAAAATCGACGGCGACCGCGAGTGGTCAAAAAGCCTGCCCAGCACCTATGCGCACTGGAGCGAAATCCGCCGCCTCAACACCCTGTTGCGCCAACGCGGCCGCGTGCACCAAGGCGCGCCCAACGCCGCCAACCCGTTGCAGATTTTGCAGTACCTCGGCCAAGCCATGGGGGTGTTACGCAAGCCGTTAAAAACCACGCTGATTTCCATGCTCGACCTCAAAGGCAACCGCACCGTGGCGCCGATGGCGCGCCTGGCCGCCTGGTTTACCAACCTGCTGGGCGGCGACTTTCGCTGGCAGCTGCTGCCTACGCCTTTCATGATCTACGCCGACGGTATTGATGTGGTGTTGTTTGAGGAATTCGGCGCCGGTGAAATGGCTCTGGACCTTAAAGATGCCGTGGCGCGTAACGCCCTGCTCAAGGACGAAAACTACCGCCGCACCTTTCGCAAGTTCTACGCCGAAAAGCTCTCCCCACGGGTATGGCAACGCGACTTTGGCGATGCGGTGATTCTCGGCTGCCCGGAGCAGCAACTGGTCGGCCGCAACTTTGCCGAAGTGGCGCTGGAGCGTGGCCTGCATGTGGTCGACCTGTTTCTCGATATGGTGGTCGCCCACGGCACCCAACTGCGCTGGTTTACCGTGATCGGCAACCACCGCGAAGACGTGCTGCGCAAAATGGTGTGCAACCCCAACACCCTGATCACCTTCTCCGACGCCGGCGCACACCTGCGCAATATGGCCTTCTACAACCTGCCGCTGCGCTTGCTGAAACTGGTGCAGAACAGCCACAGCGAAGGCCAACCGATGATGTCCATCGAACATGCCATTCACCGCCTGACCGGCGAACAGGCCGACTGGCTGGGCATCGACGCCGGGCATATCCGCGAAGGCGACCGCGCCGATATCGTCGTGCTCGATCCCAACGGCTTGCAGCAAGACCTGGAACGGGAAAGCTGGGCGGACATGGACGGCTTTGATATTCCACGCATGGTCTGCCGCAACCCGGGTTGCGTATCCCATGTGCTGATCAATGGCCGCTTGGCAGTGGACGATGAACAGGTAGTGCCGCAGTTGGGTAAGGCCCTTGGCTACGGACGCTTTCTTGCCGCTCGTTAAGCGTCAGCCAACAAAACGCGAGGGCTCATCGTCGGACTGGCCCTCGCTATCCAAATCAATGAAGTTGCTGAGTTTTACCGACCCTTCAGGAAAGCGCACCACTACC
>NZ_JBBNAH010000096.1:0-5298 GCF_037994325.1 Pseudomonas sp. | reverse complement strand
TGCCGATGGTCATTCACGCACCGGCGCACTTCGCCGCTGCGCGGGAAAAAGCCTCCATCTCCACCGCCGACCTGTTGCCAACCCTGGTGGAACTGGCCGGCGGCCAGGTGCACGCCGAACTGCCGCTTGATGGTCGCTCGCTGGTGCCACACCTCAACGGCGAGGGCGGGCACGATGAAGTGTTCGGCGAATATATGGCCGAGGGCACTAATAGCCCGCTGATGATGATTCGCCGCGGCCCGTACAAATTTATCTACTCCGAAAACGATCCCTGCCTGCTCTACAACACCGAGCAGGATCCCCATGAACTGGAAGAGCTCAGCCAGTCGGCAGAGCACCAGTGGCTGTGCGCGAGCTTTCTCGAAGAAGCCCGGCGCAAGTGGGATATCCCCGCCATTCACCAACAGGTGTTGGCCAGCCAACGGCGTCGGCGCTTTGTGGCCACCGCGCTGAGCCTGGGCGCCCTCAAGAGCTGGGATCACCAGCCGCATACCGATGCCAGTCAGCAATACATGCGCAATCACATTGACCTCGACGACCTCGAGCGTAAGGCGCGCTTTCCACAACCTGCCCACACTAAGAACTAACTCTAAGGGGACGTTATGAAACTGTTATCCACCAAGTTATCCACAGGTTTGCGCACAGCGCTGGTAGTCAGCGCTGGCGTGTTGGCCATGGGCCTGTCCAGCGCTCAGGCGGCGGAAAGCTGCGATACCGTGCGCATGGCCGATCCGGGTTGGAGCGACATTGCCGCGACCAACGCCATTACCGGCTTTTTGCTCGATGGCATGGGCTACAAGGCCAAAGTCGACACCCTGGCCGTACCGATTATTTTCGGCGGCATGAAAGACGGTTTGGTGGATGTATTTATGGGCAACTGGATGCCCGCGCAGCAAGCGCACTACGACAAATTCGTCAAAACCGGCGACGTGGTAGAGCTGAAGAAAAACCTCGAAGGCACAGAGTTCACGCTGGCTGTACCGGATTACGTGTATGCCGCTGGCGTGCATGACTACGCCGACCTGGCCAAATTTGCCGACAAGTTCGACAGCAAGATTTACGGCATTGGCGCAGGCGCTCCGGCCAACCAATCGTTGCAGGAAATCATCACGAAAAACGAGTTCGACCTGGGCAAATGGAAGCTGGTTGAGTCCAGCGAACAGGCCATGCTTTCTGAGGTAGCCCGCGCGGTTAAACGCGAGCGTTTTATCACCTTCCTCGGCTGGACCCCGCACCCGATGAACGTGCAGTTCAAGCTGAAATACCTCACCGGCGGCGAGAAATACTTCGGCACCAGCGGCACTGTTAACACCCTGACCCGAAAAGGTTATGCACAGGCGTGCCCTAACGTCGCCAAGCTGCTCGCCAACCTGACATTTACCCAGGAGATGGAGAACACCATCATGGCCGAGGTGGACGCCAAGAAAGCCAGCAATGCTGAAGCGGCCAAGGCGTATATCAGTGCCCACCCGGAACTGCTGAATACCTGGCTGGACGGGGTAAAAACCAAAGACGGTGGTGACGCATTGGCGGCGGTTAAAGCCAAACTGTAAGTGACCTAACCGCGCGCCCGGCTCGCGCCGGCGCTCGCGGTGTTTTTCTTGCCGCCGCGTTACCCTGCTTGCCTGGCTCCTTGCTTTGAGATGTTCATGCGCTGGCCCGACCGTTTGACGCTATTTCCATTTCTGGCCTGGCTGCCTCTGCAGACCGGCCGTTCCGTACGCCGCGATTTTCTCGTCGGTTTAACCGGTGCCGTTCTGGCCCTGCCACAATCCATCGCCTACGCGCTGATCGCCGGCCTGCCTGCCGAATACGGCTTGTACGCCGCCGTGGTCCCCGTACTGATCGCCTGCTTATGGGGCTCGTCCTGGCACCTGATCTGCGGCCCCACCGCGGCAATTTCGGTGGTGCTATTTACCAGCGTCAGCCCCTTGGCTGTGCCGGGGAGCAGCGACTATATCCAGCTGGTGTTACTGCTGACCTTTCTCGCCGGGCTGTTCCAGTGGCTGCTTGGCTTGCTGCGCTTTGGCTCGCTGGTGAACTTTGTTTCCCACTCGGTGGTGGTGGGTTTTAGTGCGGGCGCAGCGGTAGTGATTGCCCTTGGCCAGTTACCGTATTTGCTCGGTATCGATCTGGCCAGCCAAGCCACCGGCTACGACAGCCTGGTGCACCTGCTGCAGTTATTGCCCACCTTTAACCCCGCCTGTGTGGCGGTGGCGGCGATCAGCTTGGGCAGCACCCTGGTGATCCGCCGACTCTGGCCAAAACTGCCGGCGCTACTGGTGGGCATTGTGCTCGGCAGCCTCGCGGTGTGGGCTTTGCCGAGCCTTTTTGCCGGTGTGCCTCTGGTAAGCGCATTTAGCGGTTCACTGCCACCCTTCAGCCCGCTGAGCCTTGATCCTTCGGCGTTGCTACGCCTGCTGCCCACCGCTATCGCCTGCGGCATGCTCGGCCTGGTAACCAGCCTGTCGATCGCCCGCACCCTGGCCAGCCGCTCGCAGCAATTGCTTAACGCCAACCAGGAAGTACGCGCCCAGGGGCTGTCGAATATGCTCGGCGCCTGGTTTTCCGGCTACCTGTCGGCGGGTTCCTTTACCCGCTCGGCGTTAAATCTGCAAAGCGGCGCCAGCTCGCCCTTGGCTGGCGTGTTTTCGGCGCTGCTGGTGGCGGTGTTCGCGTTGTTTGGCGCCGGCTTGATCGCGCATATTCCGCTGCCGAGCATGGCGGCCAGCATTCTGCTGATCTGCTGGGGCCTGATTGATTTTGCCGGCATGCGCGCGCTGTACCGGGTTAGCCGGTCTGAGTTTGTGGTGATGCTGCTGACCCTGGCCGCCACCTTGCTGATGGAGCTGCAAACGGCGATCTACGCTGGCGTGCTGGCCTCGTTGTTTTTCTACCTTAAGCGCACCTCGCAACCGCGGGTACAGCAATGGTTCGAGGGCGACGAGGAGATACTGCGGCTGGAAGGCTCGATCTTTTTCGGCGCCTGCCACTTCGTGCAATTGCGCCTGCAACGTAGCCAGGGCAAACGGGTGGTGATCGAAGCGCAGCAGATCAACTTTATCGACTATGCCGGCGTCAGCATGCTGCACCAGGAAGCCCATCGCCTGCGCGCGCAAGGCCGCACCCTGTGCCTGCGGCGGGCCAAGGCGCAGGTGGTCGAGGAGCTGCTTAAACTCGAGGGCGCGGATAACTGCCCGATTGAGTTCGAGCCGCCTGTGTAAGCGCCTGGTCAGCGCTGTGTAAAAGTCTTGATACAGAGGAATTTCCGCGCTTGGGTCACGCCTAATGCTGCAACCAGCACCGCTACTCGCTGGCCTCGCCAGCCCGGCAATGTTGCCGCGGCGGCCTGTAGCAAGGAGCACCACCATGAAGACCTCCCGCCTGATCGCCAGCCTGAGCATTGCTGCACTGCTGGCCAGCAGCCTGGCCAACGCTGCACCGCAAGGCGGTCCAGGCCAGGACCAAGACCCACGCAACGGCCAGCAAGGCCAGGGGCACCAGCCGGGCAACCAAGGCCATCAGCAAAATGGCCCGCAAGGTCAGCCAGGCCTTAACCCACAGCAAAGCCAGCCACGCCCACCGCAACAGGCCAACAACCGCCACGGCCAACCGCCACAAGATTTCGCCCCTGTGCGTCAGCAGTTCTATGAGCACCGCGAACAAATCGGTCGTGGCCCGGCCTTGCCGCCTGGCGTGTGGATCGAACATGGCCGGCCGCTGCCCCATGGTTATGGCAAACGCCTGGATGCCCACGCACTGCGCGGTCTGCCGCAATACAACGGCTATGAGTGGCGTCGAGTGGGGACCGATGTGGTGTTGATCGCGGTGACTACGGGGATCGTCTACACCATCTTGCAGGGTGTATTGAACTAAGAGCGTCGCACCCCACCTCCGTCATTCCCGCGTAGGCGGGAATCCAGAGATCTTCGTCCTAGCTGCAATCCTGGATCCCCACCTGCGTGGGGATGACGGGCCGTTGCGTGTCTACAATTCGAAGTGCGTCGGTGCCTGACCGTCGAAGACGCTGAGGTTCATGGCCATCGGCTGCCCCAGCCACACGCCATGATCACGGTGATCAACCAGGTCATCGCCGGTAATCGGATGAACAAAGATCGACAAGCCTTGGCGATGCAGCGTCAGCCAAGGAATCAACTGAGCAAACACCGCCGGCCGTAACGCTAACTGGCAACTCCACGCCGGATGCGGACCGACGATTTGTTTATGAACACGGCCCATCTTTACCGCAAACAAGCGCGCGGCCTCGTCGCAGAGACTGCGCGCTTGTTCCAGGGTAGCGGCGTCGAAATAGACATGTGCATGCCAGCCACGGATACGCGCTTCGCTGTCAGTTAGCTCAGCCACGCTACCTCCGCTACGCCAGTTGGCTGCGCAATTGGGCCAGCACCGTGGCGCTGTCCGGACGTACGCCACGCCAGATAAAGAAGGCTTCCGCCGCCTGCTCCACCAACATGCCCAAACCGTCCAGCGTGCGCGCAGCGCCGTGCTCACTGGCCCACTGATTGAAGGCCGTCAGGCCTTTGCCGTACATCATGTCGTAACAAACGGTGTGGCCCGGCTGAATCAAGCTGGGGGAAATCGGTGGCAGCTCGCCGCCTAGGCTGGCGGAGGTGCCATTGATGATCAGGTCTACCGGCGCTTCCAGCCAATCGAAACCACAAGCGGCTACTGGACCCAGGTCCGCAAACAACTGCGCCAGTCCCTCGGCTTTTTCCACCGTGCGATTGGCGATCACCAGCGAATGCGGTTGTTCGGCCAGCAGCGGTGCCAGCACGCCACGTACTGCGCCACCGGCGCCGAGCAATAGAATGCGTTTGCCATTGAGGTTGAGGCCGGCGTTTACCGTCAGATCGCGCACCAGCCCAGCACCATCGGTGTTGTCGCCTAACAGGCAGCCATCGGCTTGCCTGCTCAAGGTATTCACCGCACCGGCACGTTGCGCGCGCGGAGTCAGGCTGTCGGCCAGTTGGTAAGCCTGCTCCTTGAACGGCACGGTGACGTTGCCGCCCCGGCCATTAAAGAAGAAGTCACGGGCAAAGGCGGCAAAGCCATCCAGTGGCGCTAGCAAGGCTTCATAGCTGAGCTGCTGGCCCGTCTGGTCGGCAAACAGTCGATGAATCAGCGGCGATTTGCTGTGGCCAATGGGGTTACCGAATACGCCGTAACGGTCCATCAGTTTGCTTCCCCCAGCCAGTCGCGGTCTTGCAGGAAGTAATCGGTCAGCCGCGCTTCAACGCTGCCAGGCTCAGGCTTCCAGTCATAGCCCCACTGCACATG
>NZ_JBBNAH010000095.1:0-5080 GCF_037994325.1 Pseudomonas sp. | reverse complement strand
TCTGGCGCTAACGGCAGCGGTAAAACCAGCCTGCTGGAAGCCATCCATTTGCTTGGCCTTGCCCGCTCGTTTCGTAGCGCCCGGCTGCTGCCTGTTATTCAGTATGAGCAGGAAGCGTGCACGGTTTTTGGCCAGGTTGAATTAGCTGAAGGGGGACAGAGCAATCTTGGGGTTTCACGGGATCGTCAAGGCGAGTTTCAAATTCGTATCGACGGGCAGAACGCGCGCAGTGCGGCGCAACTTGCTGAGGCGCTGCCTTTACAGCTCATTAACCCCGATAGCTTCCGCTTATTAGAAGGCGCACCGAAAATCCGTCGGCAGTTTTTAGATTGGGGTGTGTTCCACGTGGAACCTCGGTTTATGCCGGCCTGGCAGCGGCTGCAGAAGGCCCTGCGGCAGCGAAACTCATGGCTGCGGCATGGTACACTTGACGCCGCTTCGCAAGCCGCCTGGGACCGCGAATTGTGCCTGGCCAGCGATGAAATTGATGGCTACCGGCGCAGTTATATTCAGGCGTTGAAACCGGCCTTCGAGACGGTTCTTAAGGAACTGGTTGAGCTCGAGGGACTTACCCTCAGCTATTACCGAGGCTGGGATAAAGACCGCGATCTGCAGACGGTGCTGAGCACTACGCTGATGCGAGACCAACAGCTCGGTCATACCCAAGCCGGTCCGCAACGGGCGGATTTGCGATTGCGACTAGGCGCTCATAACGCCGCAGAAATTCTTTCGCGGGGCCAACAGAAGTTAGTGGTATGTGCCCTGCGAATTGCCCAAGGGCATTTGGTTAGTCAGGCACGACGCGGCCAGTGCATCTACCTGGTGGACGATTTGCCGTCTGAGCTAGACGAGCATCACCGGAACGCGTTGTGCCGTTTATTAGAAGATTTGAACTGCCAGGTATTTATCACCTGTGTAGACCATGAATTGTTGCGGGGTAGCTGGCGCACGGATACGCCGGTTTCCATGTTCCACGTGGAACATGGTTGTATCACCCAGACCCACGACCATCGGGAGTGAAGGCATGAGCGAAAATCAAACGTACGATTCGTCCAGCATTAAAGTGCTGAAAGGCCTGGACGCCGTACGCAAGCGGCCCGGTATGTATATCGGCGATACCGATGATGGTAGCGGTCTGCACCATATGGTTTTTGAGGTGGTCGACAACTCCATCGACGAAGCCCTTGCTGGGCATTGCGATGACATCAGCATCATCATCCACCCTGACGAATCCATCACCGTGCGCGACAACGGCCGCGGTATTCCGGTGGATGTGCATAAAGAAGAAGGCGTTTCCGCAGCCGAGGTCATCATGACTGTGCTGCATGCTGGCGGTAAGTTCGACGACAACTCGTACAAGGTGTCCGGTGGTCTACACGGTGTGGGTGTCTCCGTAGTAAACGCCCTCTCCGAGCTGTTGCTGCTGACTGTTCGCCGTAGCGGCAAAGTCTGGGAGCAGACCTATGTCCACGGCGTCCCGCAAGCGCCGATGCGCACCGTGGGTGATACCGATAAAACCGGTACTGAAATTCACTTCAAACCCTCTGCAGAAACGTTCCAGAACATCCATTTCAGCTGGGACATTCTGGCCAAGCGCCTACGCGAGTTGTCGTTCCTAAACTCCGGTGTTGGTATCGTTCTCAAGGACGAGCGCAGCGGCAAGGAAGAGTTGTTTAAGTACGAAGGTGGTCTGCGCGCATTCGTTGAGTATCTAAACACCAACAAAACTGCCGTCAACCAGGTGTTCCACTTCAACGTCCAGCGTGATGATGGCGTGGGTGTTGAGGTCGCGCTGCAGTGGAACGATAGCTTCAACGAGAACCTGCTGTGCTTCACTAACAACATTCCTCAGCGCGACGGTGGTACTCACCTGGCGGGCTTCCGCTCGGCGCTGACGCGTAACCTGAACGCCTACATCGAGCAGGAAGGTCTGGCCAAGAAGCACAAGATCGCCACCACCGGTGACGATGCCCGCGAAGGTCTAACCGCGATCATTTCGGTAAAAGTGCCGGATCCAAAATTCAGCTCGCAAACTAAAGACAAGCTAGTTTCCTCCGAGGTGAAAACCGCGGTGGAGCAGGAAATGGGCAAGTATTTCTCCGACTTCCTGCTGGAAAATCCGAACGAAGCCAAAGCCGTCGTCGGCAAGATGATCGACGCTGCCCGCGCTCGTGAAGCCGCCCGTAAGGCGCGGGAAATGACTCGCCGTAAAGGTGCGCTGGACATCGCCGGTTTGCCCGGTAAGCTCGCCGACTGCCAAGAGAAAGACCCTGCCCTTTCCGAACTGTACCTAGTGGAAGGGGACTCTGCTGGCGGCTCCGCCAAGCAGGGACGTAACCGTAAGACCCAAGCGATTCTGCCCCTCAAGGGTAAGATTTTGAACGTGGAACGCGCACGTTTTGACCGCATGATTTCGTCGCAGGAAGTCGGCACGCTGATCACCGCCCTCGGGTGCGGTATCGGTCGTGAGGAATACAACATCGACAAACTGCGCTATCACAACATCATCATCATGACGGACGCCGACGTCGACGGCTCGCACATCCGCACGCTGCTGTTGACCTTCTTCTTCCGCCAACTGCCTGAGCTGGTAGAGCGCGGCTACATCTATATCGCCCAGCCGCCGCTGTACAAAGTGAAGAAAGGCAAGCAAGAGCAATACATCAAGGACGACGAGGCCATGGAGGAATACATGACCCAATCGGCCCTTGAAGATGCCAGCCTGCACGTCAACGAAAACGATCCAGGTATCACCGGCGAGCCGCTAGAGAAGTTGGTCAACAACTACCGCATGGTAATGAAGACCCTCAAGCGTCTCTCGCGTATCTACCCACAGGAACTCACCGAGCACTTTGTTTACCTGCCTGCTGTATCGCTGGATAACCTCAGTGACCAAGCCGGTATGCAAGCCTGGCTGGAGAAGCTCAACGAGCGTCTGCGCACCATGGAGAAGTCTGGCCTGGTGTACAAAACCAACCTGCGTGAAGACCAGGAACGCCACCTGTGGCTGCCGGAAGTCGAATTGATTTCCCACGGCGTCTCCAACTTTGTCACCTTCAACCGCGACTTCTTCGCCAGTAACGACTACAAAACCGTTACCACCTTGGGCGAGCAGCTCAACAGCTTGCTGGAAGAAGGTGCCTATGTGAAACGTGGCGAGCGTAAGAAGCCGGTGGTTACCTTCAAAGAAGCCCTCACCTGGCTTCTGGCCGAAAGTACTAAGCGTCACAGCATCCAGCGCTATAAAGGGCTGGGCGAAATGAACCCGGACCAACTGTGGGAAACCACCATGGACCCGGATGCACGCCGCATGCTGAAAGTGACCATCGAAGACGCCATTAGCGCCGACCAGATCTTCAACACCCTGATGGGTGATGAAGTGGAACCGCGCCGTGACTTTATCGAAGCTAACGCCTTGGCGGTGTCGAATCTGGACTTCTAAGCCCGGTTTCAGCCCCACAAACAAAAACCCCAGCACAAGGCTGGGGTTTTTGTTTTAAGCGTGTAATACGCCCTCCGTGGCGCGTACCAATGGCCCGTTACTTCAGACCCAACGCATTACGCATGGTGAAGTACAAATCCGTCTGATCAGTCAGCCCCGTCACGTTAGCCGCATGCGGGCCATAGGCGGCCACGCGCAGTTGAGTACCGGTGTGTTCCTGCGAGGAGCCTTCCGAGTTGCCGTAGCTGACCGCCATCACCGCACCATCTTTGGTGTTCAGTGCTTGTGTTAGACCAGGTGCGGAAGTTTCCAGCGCCACAATCTGGCTGGAGTGCGCGTGGTCAGCGGTGACAATAACCAGGGTGTTGCCGTCGGCTTTGGCGAAGGCCAAGGCCATTTGTACCGCTTCGTCGAGGTCGACGGTTTCGCCGATCTGGCCGCAGGGGTTGGCGGCGTGGTCTTGTTTGTCGATGGAGGCGCCTTCTACCTGCAGGAAGAAACCATTGCGGTTGTCTTTGAGCAGGTCGATGGCTTTGACGGTCATCTCGGCCAGGGTTGGTGTGGCGGCCGTGCGTGCGCTGTTCTTCTGGCAGGTAACCGGCGCCTGAGTGAGGTTGCCGTGGTAGGTCGCAGTCGGGCCAATCCAGCGGGTGGGCATATTGCCGGGGGCGAACAGACCGATCACCGGCTGCTTCTGGTTGGCGGCGCGAATTTTCTTCAGCGATGCCGCGTCTTCTACTAATACAAAACCACGGGCAGCAGCTTGCTCGCGCAGGGTTTTGCCCTGCCATTTACCGGCTTTGGCGACTTCGGCGAAGGTTGTGGCGCCGCCACCCAATGTCACGTCAGGACGGGCGTTGAGCAGTTGTTCGGTGATAGAACCTAAGCCACCTTTCTCCAAGGCATTGCTTGGGCACTGCGCACTGGTGGCGACCGGGCCGTAGCATTTTCGTGCGGTTACGTGGGAAATCAACGCCGCTGGCGTGGCGTCTTGCAGCTCGGCCGTGGAGACGTTACCGGTGGCCATGCCGCGCAGTTTGGCCAGCTCCAGAATGGTCTGGTGAGGCTTTTCGTGGATATCCACACCCAGGGCACCGTTGTAGGTTTTAACGCCTGTGGACCAAGCTGTGGCGGAGGCCGCCGAGTCGGTCACGTAGTCTGGTTTGCCGGTGTCTTTATGCAGGGCGTAGTGGGTGTATTGGCCGGTCAGCGGCAAGGCGTCGATGCCTTTGAAGTAACCACCCGCCCCTTCGGCGTAGTTTCGAGCCAGGGTAATCTCCGAATCGCCCATGCCGTCGCCGATCAGCAGAATGACGTTTTTGGCTTTACGGTCGGAAAGCGAGGCTTTGATCGAATCGGTCAAGTCACGGCCTACGCGGCGGGCGCCAGCATATTCGGTGATGTCGCCACGGGCTTCGCGGTTGTATAGGCTTTTGCTGACCTTTTCGTCATGGTCATGGGCTGAGCTGATAGAGGAAAACGACAGCAGGGCAGCCGAAACAGCGATCGACAATGCAACAGGCAAGGCGGTAGTCATCTGAAGAAGTCCTTATGCAGATGGGCAAGAACAGGAGGGCTTCTCGCGACTACTGCCAGCAATCTGGACCGACGAGAATTCAAGCAAACCGAGAGTAGGGT
>NZ_JBBNAH010000094.1:0-16161 GCF_037994325.1 Pseudomonas sp. | reverse complement strand
GGCGCAACGGCGGCGTGATTGAGATAGCGCAGGTCGGGATCTTGCTTAAACTCGTCTTGAAAGGCGTACATGGTCTGATGATCCGTGCAATTTGGCACTAAATAGGCATAATACGCGGCTTCGATTTTTGACCTCCGCAGTCTCTTCCTATGCAGAAAGAACCCCGTAAGATCCGTGAATTTCGCCGCCGCGAGCAAGAAATTCTCGATGTCGCGCTGAAACTGTTCCTTGAACAGGGTGAAGACAGTGTAACGGTCGAGATGATCGCTGACGCCGTGGGTATTGGCAAAGGCACCATCTACAAGCACTTCAAATCCAAGGCCGAGGTGTACCTGCGCCTGATGCTCGACTACGAGCGCGATTTGAATGAGCTGCTGCACTCGGCCGACGTGGATCGCGACAAGGAAGCGCTGTCCCGTGCCTATTTCGAATTCCGCATGCGCGACCCGCAACGCTACCGCTTGTTCGACCGCCTGGAAGAAAAGGTGGTCAAGGGCAACCAGGTGCCGGAAATGGTCGAGCAACTGCATAAAATTCGCGCCTCCAACTTCGAGCGGCTGACCCTGCTGATCAAGGGCCGCATCGCCGAAGGCAAGCTTGAAGATGTGCCGCCGTACTTCCACTACTGCGCCGCCTGGGCCCTGGTACACGGCGCCGTAGCGCTGTACCACTCGCCGTTCTGGAGCAACGTGCTGGAAGATCAGGAAGGCTTCTTTCAGTTTCTGATGGATATCGGCGTGCGCATGGGCAACAAGCGCAAGCGTGACGGCGAGACCCCACCTGTTTGAGCCTATTCAGTCAGCCTATATCCGCGTGCGCTGCATGCAGTGCGGCTGACTGCGGGCTTATACTGCGGCGTGTCCTACGCCGGAGTCGCCCATGATCGTCGACCGTCAGGGCAGGCGCTTCCGCAATTTGCGAATCAGCCTGACCGCCGCCTGCAACTACGCCTGCACCTACTGCGTACCCGACGGCAAACGCCTGGTCGCTGCCCAAGACGAGCTGTCTGCCGATGCCATGGTGCGCGGCGTGGCGTACTTGATCGAAGCCGCTGGCATCGAACAACTGCGCATCACCGGCGGTGAACCGCTGGTAAGCCCCAAACTTGATGCCTTGCTAAAAGGCGTCAGCACCCTGGGCCTGCGCGATATCAGCCTGACCACCAACGGTCAGTTGCTGGCGAAAAAACTGCCGATGCTGCTCGATGCCGGCATTCGCCGCCTCAACGTGTCCCTCGATACCCTCGACCCCGCAGCATTCCGCCGTATCGCCCGTGGCGGCGACTTGGCCACCGTGCTCGACGGCCTGGAACAGGCGCGTGCCGCGGGCATGAAGATCAAACTGAACATGGTGCCGCTGCGCGGGCAGAACCTCGACCAAGTGCTGCCGCTGCTCGACTACTGCTTGGAAAACGGCTTTGAACTGCGCTTTATCGAGCTGATGCGCATGGGCCACCTGGCCCGCGACGGCAACAGCTTCCAGCAGCAATTTATCGGCATGCCGGCGTTGCTGGACATGATCGGCGAACACCACGAATACCAACAGGCCGATGCGCCACTAGACGCCACCGCCTTGCGCTACCAGATTCCCGGGCGCGGTTACTTCGGCGTTATCGCCAACGAAAGCGTGCCGTTCTGCCGCACCTGCTCGCGCCTGCGCCTGTCCTCCACCGGCTGGCTGCACGGCTGCCTGTCTTCCAGCAACCGCCACTTCGTCGGCGACCTCCTGGAGAAACCTCGGCACCAAGCCCTGCCGGCACTGCAAGGGCTGCTGATGAAAGCCCTTGGCGACAAGCAAGAAGTGGCCTTCTCCGGCGGCGTTACCGTGATGAAAATCATCGGCGGCTAAGCGCGCAACGTTTCCACACCCCTTAGTAAGAGTTCTTGTGCATGGGCGCCCAGTCATTTCCCATCAGCTATATCGAACCGGTATTTCGCCCGCCCAGTGAAGCGCACTCACTGATTTTGCCGGTCACCAATGGCTGCTCGTGGAACAAGTGCGGCTTCTGCGAGATGTACACGCCCGAGCAGAAAAAATTCCGCGCCCGTGACGAAGCCCAGGTGTTGGAAGAAATCCGCCGCTGCGGCGAGCAACTGATTGTGCAGCGTATCTTTTTGGCCGACGGCGATGCCCTGGTGCTGCCAACGCGGCGCCTGCTCAATATCCTCACCGCCATCGGCGAACATATGCCGGAAGTGGACCGCGTATCGAGCTACTGCCTGCCGCGCAACCTACGGAAAAAATCGGTCGAAGAACTCAAAGAGCTGGCCGACGCCGGTTTGAAAATGGCCTATGTCGGCGCCGAATCGGGCGACGATGAAGTGCTGGCCCGGGTCAACAAAGGCGAGACCTTTGACTCCACCCTGAGCGCGTTGGACAAGCTCGGCCAGGCCGGCATTACCCGCTCGGTGATGATCCTCAACGGCCTCGGCGGCGCGACCTTAAGCGAGCAACACGCCGATAACTCCGCGCGGTTAATGAACGCCGCGCAGCCGGAATTTCTCTCGACCTTGGTGGCGAGTTTTCCCCAAGGTGAGGCGCGTTTTCGCCAAGGTTTTGCGGACTACCAGCCCTTGAGCCAGCACCAGCTGTTTATCGAAGTGGAGCGCCTGCTCCAGGGCCTGGAATTGAACAACAGCGTATTTCGCAGCGACCACGCCTCCAACTACTTGGTACTCAAAGGCACGCTCGGTGCCCACAAAGCCCGTCTGCTGGCGCAAGTGCGCCAGGCCATCGAACAACCGCAACAGGCGCATTTACGCCAAGAATGGCAACGCGGGTTGTAAGGGTATGGCAGCGAGGCCGGCCTGGCAGGCGGGCCAGGTCATTGCGCTATTGCGCCGCACTGGTCTGGAACCCAACCGTGGCTCCCGGTAAGATGCCAGCACTTTTTCACCTCGCTACTCAGGACACCTCGCCATGAGCATCAAATCGGATAAGTGGATTCGCCGCATGGCCCAAGAGCACGGCATGATCGAGCCCTTTGTGGAGCGTCAGGTGCGTGCCGAAGGTGCCAACAAACTGATCTCCTACGGCGTGTCCAGCTACGGTTACGACGTACGCTGCGCCGATGAATTCAAGGTGTTCACCAATATCAACTCGGCCACCGTCGACCCGAAGAACTTCGATGAGAAGAGCTTTGTCGATGTAAAAAGCGACGTGTGCATCATCCCGCCAAACTCCTTTGCCTTGGCCCGCACTGTTGAGTTCTTCCGCATTCCGCGCGACGTACTGACCATCTGCCTGGGCAAAAGTACCTACGCGCGCTGCGGCATCATTGTTAACGTCACGCCGCTGGAACCGGAATGGGAAGGCCACGTAACCCTGGAGTTCTCCAACACCACCACCTTGCCGGCGAAGATTTACGCCAACGAAGGCGTGGCGCAGATGCTCTTCCTGCAATCGGATGAAGCCTGTGAAGTGTCGTACAAAGACCGTGGTGGTAAGTACCAAGGGCAGTTGGGCGTGACCTTGCCTAAGGCCTAAGCCGATCTACCGCGCATAAAAAACCGGGCCATGTGCCCGGTTTTTTATGCGCCGTGTTTTAGACCAACCCCGTCATTCCCGCGAAGGCGGGAATCCAGAATATCGGGCTGTACGATGTATCGCACCACGTTCAAGATTCTGGGTCCCGCCTTCGCGGGGACGACGGTGAACGGGGCGTTATTTGAGGTTGCCGCTCAAAAACTGGCGCAACCGCTCGCTCTGCGGGTATACAGCACATCTTCTGATGTGCCTTGTTCTTCGTTAAGTCTTAAACCGTCATTCCCGCGAAGGCGGGAATCCAGAATATCGGACCGTACGATGTGTCGCGCAAGGTTCAAGATTCTGGGTCCCCGCCTTCGTGGGGACGACGGTGAACGAGGCGTTATTTGAGGTTGCCGCTCAAGAACTGGCGCAACCGCTCGCTCTGCGGATTATCCAGCACATCTTTGGGGGCGCCTTGTTCTTCAATTTTGCCTTGGTGGAGGAATACCACTTGGCTGGCCACCTGGCGGGCGAAGCCCATTTCGTGGGTGACCAGAATCATGGTGCGGCCTTCTTCGGCCAGGGCTTGAATCACTTTCAGCACTTCGCCGACCAGCTCCGGGTCCAGCGCTGAGGTCGGTTCGTCGAACAGCATAATTTCCGGTTCCATCGCCAAGGCGCGGGCAATGGCGACCCGTTGCTGCTGACCGCCTGAGAGGAACGCCGGGTATTGCTGTGCCACCCGTTCCGGCAAGCCAACCTTTTCCAGGTAACGTCGCGCGCGGGCTTCGGCTTCTTCCTTGCTCACGCCCAGCACGCGGCGCGGGGCCATGGTGATGTTTTCCAACACCGTCATATGGCTCCACAGGTTGAAGTGCTGAAACACCATGGCCAGGCGGCAGCGGATGCGTTGCAGCTCGTCTTCATCGGCCACACGCATGCCGCCACGGTCGCTGACCATGCGCACTTGCTGGCCGTCCAGGCTCATGGCGCCGTCGTTGGGCTGTTCAAGAAAGTTGATGCAGCGCAAAAACGTACTCTTACCCGAGCCGCTGGCGCCGATCAGGCAGATCACGTCACCGCTTTCAGCCTTTAGCGAAACGCCTTTGAGCACTTCATTGTCGCCATAGCTTTTATGCAGGCCATCAATGGTCAGTTTGTACATGGGCGAGGTGTCCTCAAGGCGAAAGTAGGTAGCCGCTGCGGTAGGCCTGCGCGCCTGCAACATGGGCGATTGCCATGCCGGCGGTGGCCATACGGCGCATCGAACGGGCATAGAGCAAGCCCGCGGTGCTGCAATAAATGGGTGTGACGCTATCGCTGATCGGGTCGATGACTTCGGCGATCAAGTCGCCAGCGGCCATGATTTGCCCGGGCGTGACGCTAAACACCAACAAGCCGCCCACGGGGGTGGTCACCGGCTCAACCCCGGCCAGCGGCGTAGCGGCTTGGCGCAAGGCGGGCAGGGCGGGGGCCTCACCGGCGATAACGCCGAAATGGGTCAGGTAGTTAAGAATCGCCTGGCAATCGGCTGCCGCCTGCTCGTGGCTGACATCCAGCACGCCACGGTGCTCGACCGTTACGGCAATAGCGCCTTGAGCGATTGGAAAACGCTCGCCAAAGCGCTGCTGCAATTGCAGCCAGAACAGGCTGAAGCACTCGTCGAACGACTGCCCGCCCGAGTCGCTGGCCAGCAGGCTGGCATCGGCGCCGATATAGCGCGACAGCGGCTCAACCCGCTCCCACGCCTCCGGCGTGGTGTACAGGTGCGCCACCGCCTCGAAGTCGCAGTGCAGGTCGAGCACCACATCGGCATGGCAGGCCAGGCGTTGCAAGGTCAGGCGCTGCGAGCGCAGCTGGGTGGTTGGCACCTGAGCGTCCAACGCGCGTTTCATGCTGGCGCGAATCAAGCGCAGGTTGTGCGCCGTGTCATCATTGAGCAGCGCCTCAACCTCATCGCCCACCTGCTGGCTGACGTTGATAAAGGCGCGGTTAAAGTTCTCGCGGCTTTCCAGGTCGTAGCGGCCCAGCGGCATATCCATCACCACCTGTTCCTGGCCAATCGGATTGGCCACCGGCACCAGGGTGATTTCGCCAAGCAACTGGCCGGCTGCTTCCAGCTCGGCCAGGCGCTGTTTCAGGTGCCAGGCCACCAGCATGCCGGGTAGCTCATCGGCGTGCAGCGAGGCCTGGATATAGACGTTCTTCTGCGCCGCTTGCGGGCCGAAGTGAAAGCTATTGATCTGCCGCGCAGTGCCTGGCACCGGGGCGAGCAGATCGTGGGCGAAATGACGCATAAAAAGTCCTGACTAAAAGGCTTAGTGCTGCGGGCCGAGAAAGGCCAGCCAGCGTTTTTCCGCCAGGCGGAACAGGCCCACCAAGGTAAAGGTGATGGCCAGGTAAATAACCGCCGCAATGCCAAACGATTGAAAGGTAAGGAAGGTTGCCGAGTTGGCATCCCGCGCCACTTTCAAAATATCCGGCACGGTCGCGGTAAAGGCCACGGTGGTGGAGTGCAGCATCAGGATTACTTCGTTGCTGTAGTACGGCAACGAACGGCGCAGGGCCGAGGGCATGATCACGTAGGCGTACAGCTTCCAACCATTAAGGCCATAGGCCTTGGCCGCTTCCACTTCGCCGTGGTTCATGCTGCGAATGGCACCGGCAAAAATCTCTGTGGTGTAGGCGCAGGTGTTTAGCGAAAAGGCCAAGATGGTGCAGTTCATCGCGTCGCGAAAAAACGAATCCAACACTGGCACTTCACGCACCGCGGCAATGCTGTAAATGCCGGTGTAGCAAATCAGCAGTTGGATATACAGCGGTGTGCCACGGAACAGGTAGGTGTAAAACTGCACCGGCCAGCGCACCAGGCGCGAGGGCGAAACACGGGCGATAGACAGCGGAATCGAGACCAGAAAACCAAAAAAGATCGAGGCACTAAGCAGCCACATGGTCATGGCCAGACCGGTGACATTCACGCCATCGCTATACAGAAAAGGTTTCCAGTATTCCTGCAGCAATTCAATCATCGCACCGCCTCCCGCGCGCCGGCCGCATAGCGCCGTTCGAGGCGTCGTAAAACAAAGTTCGAAGCACTGGTAATGGCCAAGTAAATAAGTGCCGCCAGCACCAGAAAGTAGAACAACTGATAGGTGCTTTTGCCGGCGTCTTGCGCGGCCTTCACCACATCCGCCAGGCCAATGATCGACACCAGCGCGGTGGCTTTAAGCATCACCATCCAGTTATTGCCGATGCCCGGCAGGGCGAAGCGCATCATCTGCGGAAACACCACATAGCGGAAACGCTGGCCGCGTTTCAGGCCATAGGCCGTGGCCGCTTCCACCTGCCCGCGCGGCACGGCGAGAATCGCCCCGCGAAAGGTCTCGGTGAAGTAGGCGCCGTAGATAAAACCCAGGGTAATCACACCGGCTGCAAAGGGGTCGATTTCGATGTAATCCCACTCCATGGCGTCGGTAAACGACGACAGCCAGGTTTGCAGGCTATAGAAAATCAGCAGCATCAACACCAAGTCGGGCACGCCGCGAATCAAGGTGGTGTACAGCTGCGCGGGGATGCGCAAGGCCGCCACGCTGGACAGTTTGGCGCTGGCGCCGAGCAAGCCGAGAACCACGGCCACAAGCAGCGACAGTACCGATAATTTGATGGTCATCCAGGTGCCCAGCAGCAGCAGCGGGCCAAAGCCCTTCAAGCTGAAGGCAGAAAGCCCCAGAAAATTCAGCAGAGTTTCAAACATGAATAAGCCCTTTGGCTTCAACAAAACGCCCACCCTTTTTATGGGGTGGGCGTAGTACGAGGCCGTTGGTTAAAACGGCCTGGTCGGCTTATTTATTACCGAGGTACAGGTTCAGCTCACCAAAGTGCTTCTTCTGGATTTCGGCGTATTTGCCGTCGTCGTGCAGGGCTTTGATGCCTTTGTTCAGCAGGGCTTTGAGCTCGTCGTTGCCTTTGGAGATACCAATGGCGGTTTTGGCCGGCAGCAGTTCGCTGTCGATAGCGGCACTGACTTCGTAGTCGGCGCCTTGTGGCGATTTCAGGAAGCCCAGTTCAGCTTGCAGCATGTCCTGGATGGAGGCATCCAGACGGCCGCTGGTGAGGTCGGCGTAAACCTGGTCCTGGTTCTGGTAGGCCTGGGTTTTTACCCCGGCTTTGTCCAGCACGGCCTTGGCGTAGGCTTCTTGGATGGTGCCTTGCTCGTAGCCAACGGTTTTGCCTTTCAGCGAAGCCGGGTCAGCAGTCAGGCCTGCGCCTTTCTTGAATACCAGCGAGGTTGGGCCGGAGAACAGCTCGTCGGAGAAGTCGATGACTTTTTCGCGGGCTGGGGTAACGGTCATGGAGGAGATCACGCCGTCGAATTTGCGCGCTTTCAGGCCTGGGATCATGCCGTCGAAATCGCTTTCAACCCATTTGCACTTCACTTTCAGCTCAGCGCAGATGGCGTTGCCTAGGTCGATATCAAAGCCGACCAGGCTGCCGTCAGCGGCTTTGGATTCGAAGGGAGCGTAGGACGGATCAACACCGAAGCGGATTTCTTTGAATTCTTTGGCTTGCAGCGAGCCGGCGCCAATGCAAAGGGCCAGGGCGGAAAGTGTCAGCCATGCTTTCTTCATTGCTTGTGTCCTTAGTGTTTTTATCACGTGAGATAACGCTGAAGTTCGACGGGAAACAGTCCCGAACGGAGTGTATGCCAGCAATTTTCGAACCACTGTACCGCTATCGACATATTGGATCAGAAAGCCGCCGCGCCTGGCTATCCACCTGACAGGTAAAACATTGTCGGGTAACGATAAAATCCCCGCGCACTATAGTGGTGCCAGGGGGCGGGGCATTAGGTAACAGGCTGGTGCATCGCGGTAGCGCATAGCGGCGAAGGCAGTTGAATGGAGGCCGTGGCTTGGCGGATAAACTCAGAACGAATGCCTGGTGCAGGGCTCTACAGCTAATCTGGCGCCGCTGTGCGCCACATGGACCCGCCACCAATTGCACCGCTATGATTCGCCCACTGTTATTTCACCCCTAGTCCCTGGAGCCTGTATGCCGCAGGTAAAGCGCAAGCCAGATCCCTTGATGAGCGAGGACCGCTATCGGTTGTTGCTTGATGCGGTGACGGACTACGCCATTTACATGCTCGACACCCAGGGCTTGGTCAGCAGTTGGAACTCCGGCGCCAAACGCTTCAAGGGTTACGAAGAAGCAGAAATCCTTGGCCAGCACTTCTCCCGTTTCTATACCGAAGAAGACCGTGCCAACGGCATGCCGCAATTGGCCCTGCTAACCGCCGAAGTCGAAGGGCGCTTCGAAGGCGAAGGTTGGCGCCAGCGTAAGAACGGCGAGCGTTTTTGGTGTCACGTGGTGATCGACCCCATTCGGGGTGCCGGTGGTGCGCTAATTGGCTACGCCAAAGTGACCCGCGACCTCACCGAACGCAAAATTGCCGAAGAGAACCTGAAACAGAGCGAGCAGCAGTTTCGCCTGTTGGTCGAAGGGGTTACCGACTACGCGCTGTACATGCTCGACCCCAACGGCATCATCACCAACTGGAACACCGGCGCGCAGCGGATCAAGGGCTACACGCCGCAGGAAGTTATTGGCAAGCACTACTCAGTATTTTTCGCCGCCGAAGACGTCGCCAAAGGTGAGCCTGAGCGGGGCTTGAACCGGGCGATCGCCGAAGGGCGTTTTGAAAGTCAGGGTTGGCGCATTCGCAAAAACGGCACGCGCTTTTGGGCCAGCGTGGTGGTCGACCCCATCCACAATGACCTTGGCGCGTTGATTGGTTTTGCCAAAATTACCCGCGACATCACCGAGTCCATGGAAGCGCAGCGAGCGCTGGAAAAGGCCCGTGAATCGCTGTTTCAGTCGCAGAAAATGGAAGCCCTCGGACGCCTGACCGGCGGTATTGCCCATGACTTCAACAACCTCTTGATGGTGGTGCTCGGCAGCCTGGAAGTGGTGCGCCGCCGCGTGCCGGCTGAGCCGAGAATTCTCAACCTGCTGGATAACGCCATTCAAGGCGCACAGCGCGGCGCCACGCTGACCCAACGCATGCTGGCATTTGCCCGCAGCCAGAAATTGGTCGTGGAAGCGCTGGATGCGCAGGTGTTGGTGCGCGGTATGTCCGACATGTTGCAGCGTGCGCTGGGCCCGCAAACCCGTATCGAGGTGCGCTTTCCGCTGCACCTGAGGCCGCTATTGGCCGACAGTAATCAACTGGAAATGGCCTTGCTTAACCTGGCGGTTAACGCCCGCGATGCGATGGGCAGTGGCGGGCAGATCATCATCGCCGCCTGCGAGCAAAACCTGGAGGCCGACGAGGGCGAACTAAAGGCCGGCAGTTACATCTGCCTGTCGGTCACCGACAGCGGTGCCGGCATGGACTGCGAAACCCTCAACCGTGCGCGCGAACCGTTTTTCACCACCAAAGGCGTGGGCAAAGGCACCGGCCTGGGCTTGTCGATGGTGCATGGGTTTGCCCAGCAATCCGGCGGCCGCCTGCTGCTCAGAAGTGTGGTGGGGCAGGGCACCACCGCAGAAATGTGGCTGCCCGTGGCCGATGGCTCTGTGCAGCGCGACACCCCAAGTGAGCCGCCCGTGTTCGCCGTTTCAACCGTAGTGCGCGCGCTCACTGTGCTGGTAGTAGACGACGACCCGCTGGTGCTGCTCAGCACCGCCGCCATGCTGGACGACCTCGGCTACACCGCTGTACAAGCGTCATCCGCAGAACAAGCCCTGCACGTGTTAGCCAGCAACCCGCGCATTGATGTAGTCGTCACCGACCTGGCCATGCCGGAGATGACCGGTGCCGAATTGGCCCATCAAATCAAACAACGCTGGCCCACCTTACCGGTTCTGCTGGCCAGCGGTTACGCCGACAAACTCGACGAACACGACCTGGCGTTGCCCCACATCGGCAAACCCTTTAACCAAAGCGAGCTGATGCAAGCCTTGATCGAACTCACATAGGGTGTGGCGGTCCGCGCTTTGGTGCGCACAGCACACCTACATGTGCATTGCAAAAAAACGCCCGGCATTGGCCGGGCGTTTTGTTTACGCGGGTTTACACCACCGGCGGATGGGTTTCCCGCTCTGGGTGACGGTGTTGGGCAATGCCTTTAATAAAGTCGCCAAGCAACGCTTTGCTGGCTTTATCCCCGCTAAATACACCCGGCGGGTTGTCTGCCAGCGGAATATCCGCCGCCTCCAGCAATTGGCTACCGGCACCAATGGCCAGGAACGTTTTGCAGTGACGGAAGGCGTCGCGGACAAACTCCAATGCACGACCATCGCCTTTCAAACCGTCGATAAAGGTTTGGCCATCGGGCACTACCACCGCGTCAAAGGTCGGCGAAGGCTGGTTGTTCAGCGAGGCATCGGCCACTACTTCTGCGCCGTCTGCGCTGGTAAACGGGCCAACGCGATGCCCTACCAAACGCACAATCGCACCCTCGGCAATCAAGGCATCAGCCGTCGCAGTGACCGCCGCACTGTCCACTTCGCCACCGACCAGAATCGCCACCATCCGCGTAGCGATGCTGCCGTCGCCAGGGCGTGCCAGCAGCGATAACGCCGGTGATAGCTCAACTTCCGCCGCCACCTTGTCCTTTAGCGCTTTGGGCAATGGCTCTGGCAGTGGCGCGCCCAAGCCATTGGCCACTTCCTGGGCCAACACGTCGGAGATATTGCGCAACATCGCCAGCACGCGGGTACGTACCGCTGGCACCTGCACCTTGCTCAGTTCAAAACGCAGGGCGTCAATAATGTGCTGCTGCTCAAACGGTGCTTGGCTGTTGTAGAACAGCGTGGCTTGGTTGTAGTGCTCAGCAAACTTCTCTGGCTTGCCGCGCACCTCGTCGCCTTGTACCGGCTCGGGGAAAGGCACGAAACCCACATCGCCGGTTTGGAACGGGCAACCGCCAGCCAGCGAGTTGGGCTCGTAAGACACCCGGCCGCGATTGATGGTTTGCCGATGCATGCCATCGCGCTGGTTGTTGTGCACCGGCGCGATCGGCGCGTTGATCGGAATTTCGTGGAAGTTAGCCCCGCCCAACCGGCTGATCTGCGTATCGACATAGGAGTGGATGCGCCCAGCCAACAGCGGGTCATTGGTAAAGTCGATGCCTGGAATCACATGGGCCGCGCAGAACGCCACCTGCTCGGTTTCGGCAAAGAAATTGTCCGGGTTGCGGTTCAGCACCATGCGCCCAATCGGGCGCAGCGGCACGATTTCTTCTGGAATCAGCTTGGTCGGGTCGAGCACGTCAAAGCTGAGCTTGTCGGCATCGGCTTCGCTGATCACCTGCACCGCCAGCTCCCATTCTGGATATGCGCCAGCTTCAATGGCATCCCACAAATCGCGACGATGGTAGTCCGGATCTGCGCCGGAAATTTTCACCGCTTCATCCCACACGTGGGAGTGGGTGCCCAATTTCGGGTTCCAGTGGAACTTCACAAAACTCGACTCGCCGCGCGCATTAACGAAGCGGAAGGTGTGCACGCCAAAGCCCTGCATCATCCGGTAGCTGCGTGGAATGCCACGGTCGGACATCACCCACATCACCATATGCGCTGCCTCTGGGCTCAGCGAGATGAAATCCCAGAAGGTGTCATGGGCCGATGCCGCTTGCGGCATGCCGTTATGCGGCTCGGGTTTGACCGCATGAATCAGGTCGGGAAACTTCATCGCGTCCTGAATAAAAAACACCGGAATGTTGTTGCCGACCAAATCCCAGTTGCCTTCGTCGCTGTAAAACTTCACGGCGAAACCACGGGCATCACGGGCGGTGTCTTTCGAACCACGCTCACCGGCTACCGTGGAGAAGCGTACAAACACCGGCGTTTGTTTACCGGCGGCAGCAAAGGGTGCAGCGCGAGTCAGCTCGCTGAGGTCTTCATAGGCTTCAAAGAAACCATGGGCCGCTGAACCACGGGCATGCACGATGCGCTCTGGAATACGCTCATGGTCGAAGTGGGTGATTTTTTCACGAAGGATAAAGTCCTTCAGCAGCGCCGGGCCGCGCAGGCCGGCTTTTAACGAGTTCTGGTTATCGGCAACCGGCACGCCCTGATTGGTGGTCAGGCGTTGGCCGGCGCTATCGGCCTGCACGCGTGGCAGCTCGCCGCTGTTATGGTTGACGCCGGTTTCGGCCACGCCGGTTTTTTCGCTGGCATTGGCTTCACTCAGGGTGCTGGCGCCCACTACGTCAGGCGCATCGACAGTTTGCCCTGGGCTTGGCTGGGCCGACGCGGCGCCATACTCCTTGGCCTTGTTGGCATTAAACGGGCAGCCGGTTACGGTTTGCTGCACCGCTTCGGCCTGCGCTTTTTGCTCCGCGGTCGCGCTTGCTGGCAAGCCTGCGGTGGCGGGCGGTTGATTGGCGTCGGAATTTTTTGCAGGTGCAGGTTTCTTCGGGCTAGCCATCGGTAAACATCTCCTGGTCAGGTTGCTGCGTTCTCACAAGGGGCAAGAGGCAGGGTGATCAGGCTAGCGAGCGGTTTTTTTGCGCTATTGGGCTCGCTAACCCTGAGCCTCCACGGTGGGCCCTATGGTTTATCGAGAGCGGGCAACGGCTGGAGGTTCAGGGAATCGGTTCAACGGTCGTACTGCATCAGACCAAATGCCGGGGCGCCTTGCGCGTCGGTGGCCTAGGCTCAAAGCGTTATCCCGCAACCGAAACGTGAGGGCTCGACGTGAGTAAACGTTCCTTTCCCGCCGCATGCGTGGTGCTGCAGGAACACTTCCAGCCCCTAGGCCTGGAAGCGAGCATGGATAGCTCAACCACCATGCAGGTGCGCATTTTTTCCCCGCAAACCGGGGCAACGCTGGTATCGATTGCCGGCATCGCCTGTCGTGCCAACCTGCACCGCGACGACATTGCCCGCATCATCGACGAAATCGAATCCGACATCCGCCTGCTGCAACCGCAACTGCTTAGCCAGGGCAGCGCCGTGCATTAACGCTGTATAAACTGCGCTGGCGTTTTGGGCGTACGCATTAAGGAGCGGCAGTGTCGGTTTACTTAGTGGTGTTGCTGGCGGCGCTGTTGCACGCCAGTTGGAATGCAATCGTTAAAGGCGGTACCGACAAGCTGTTAAGCACGGTATTGCTCACCACCTGCGGCGCCTTGCTGGCCGCGTTGCTACTACCGTGGTTGCCGCAGCCGGCGCCGGCCAGTTGGCCATTTCTCGCGGTGTCGACACTCTTGCAGGTGCTGTACTTCGCCTTGGTGGCGCGTATTTATCACCTGGCCGATATGAGCCAAACTTACCCGATCATGCGCGGCACCGCGCCCTTATTAGTGGCCTTGGTTAGCCTGTGCTGGCTGGACGATCCGCTGCCCCACGCGGCGCTCCTGGGTATCGCCCTGATCTGCCTTGGCATCCTGTGTATGGCACTGTCACGGCGCGCCAACAAGCGTTCGCCAGACCAACGTCGCGGCCTGCTCTTGGCCCTGCTCAACGCCGGGGTGATCGCCGCCTACACCTTGGTCGATGGCCTGGGCGTACGCCGTTCCGGCACGCCAGCGGCCTATACCCTGTGGTTGTTTCTGCTAACGGGGTTGGTGTTGCTGGGCTGGGTACTGCTGGCGCGGCGCACGGCCTTTGTTGCCTATGCCGGCCGCTACTGGCGCATGGGCGTGCTTAGCGCCTTTGGCACCTTAGCCTCATACGGTCTGGCGCTATGGGCCATGACCCTGGCACCGGTCGCCGTCATCGCCGCGCTGCGCGAAACCTCAATCCTGTTTGGCGTGCTGATAGCCGGGCTGTTTCTCAAAGAAAAGCTCAGCGCTGCGCGAGTTCTCGGGGCATGTGTAATTGTCGCCGGCGCAATAGTCCTGCGGCTGGCGTAGGCCGGGGTGGGCACGGTTTAGCTCGTAGGTGTGCTGTGCGCACCACGCGCTCTCGCAAAAAACGCATTGGTGCGCACAGCACAGCACACCCTACGGCGGCCTTTGCTCGCGAACCTTGGTCAAATCGCGCCTACATAAGGCCAGAGGGGTAGCGTCACGGTAGCGGCTTGGCGCCTAGCGTTAACGATCCTGCGCTTCCTTGGCGTCCATCTCGGCATTGCGTTCGTGCACTTTTTTCAGCTGGTCTTCGGTCAGCGGCACCTTGGTCGCGGTGTCACGCAGCATCATCAGGCCGCCAACAATCGAACCAATTGCCAGCACCAATATCAGCCAGGCATACCAGGGCATAGGTTTCTCCTTGAATAAGCGGGCAGGGTAATCCATCCGGCGTAGAAGTTGGATCGCGGCATTGCCGCTGCGTTCAGCAAAACTGCCAAGGCCTTATTGTGATGGCTGTCACATGTCGGCAACTTGGCGCTGGTTGAATGACGAACGCGTTTCCCCAAGGATGCTTTCGCCAATGACCACCGCCAATGCCCTTAGCCGTTTGCTCAAGCCAGTCGAGCCGTTGCAGCCAAGCATGAGCATCAGCGATGTCGCCGACCGCCTGCTGACCCCCGAACACAAAGCCTTTCTATCGCTGCCCGTGGTCGATAGTGAGCATCGCCCCAGCGGCTTGGTTAGCCGCACCGTGCTGCAAGACATCTTTATGCAGCGCTTTGGTCGCGACCTGCGCGGCCGCCATCCGGTGCATGAAGTGATGAACCCGGCGCCGCTGGTAGTGCGCCTGGACGCCAGCCTTGACGACGCCGCCAAACAGATCACCGGCCAGCTGCAATACCCCATCACCGAAGACTTTATTCTGGTCGACGAAGCCGGCCGCTACCAAGGCATCGGCACCGTGCTCGACCTGCTTAAAGCCATGGAAGCGCGCATCGCCCAGCGCAACAGCGTGCTGCGCAAAGCTTTGGTCGACCTCAAGGAATCGCAAACGCAGTTGGTGCAATCGGAAAAAATGGCCTCGCTGGGGCAAATGGTGGCCGGCGTCGCCCACGAGCTCAACACACCGTTGGGTTACGTGAAAAACAACGTCGAACTGCTGCGCGACCTGAGCGCGCCGCTGTTCACCCTGGCCCAGGCGCAAGCCACGCTGGGCGATTGCCTGGCCGACCCCCGTTGCAGCGAAGCCCACCTGGCCCAAGCCTTTGCCGCAGCCGCCCAGGCTCGCGAAGACGCCGCGCCGGAACTGCTGATGGACGATTTGAATCAGCTGTTCAACGACACCCTCTACGGCCTCGGGCAAATCGCCGAACTGGTTGTGGGCCTGAAAAACTTCGCCCGCCTGGACCGCGCCATGAGCGAAGAAGTTGACCTTAACGACTGCATCCGCAGCGCTCTGGTGATTGCCCGCAACGCCACCAAAGACAAAGCCGAAGTGGCCATGCAACTGGGCGAGTTGCCACGTATCGCCTGCGCGCCCTCGCAAATCAACCAGGTGCTGCTCAACCTGCTGACCAACGCCGCCCAGGCCATCGACGGCTATGGGCAAATCGTGGTGAAAAGCTGGGCCGATGACGCCGCGGTGTTTATTTCCGTGCAAGACAACGGTCGCGGCATGCCGGCAGCGGTGCTGGCGAAAATCTTCGACCCGTTCTTCACCACCAAGCCGGTCGGGCAGGGCACCGGTTTGGGCTTGTCCATCAGCTTCAAAATTATTCAGGACCATGGCGGCGTGATTCGCGTGGCCTCCGAGCCTGGGCGCGGCACACGTTTTCTTTTGCGCCTGCCGCGCCAGGCATCAAGTCACCAAGCCCAGCCGGTCTTGGCC
>NZ_JBBNAH010000093.1:0-1811 GCF_037994325.1 Pseudomonas sp. | reverse complement strand
GTTATGACCAGTGCTACTCAGGCGGCCAATGCTTGGCGTGTCTTGTTTTTGCTGTTTCTCGCCAACCTGTTCAATTTCTTCGATCGCAGCATTCCGGCGATCATCATCGAACCGTTACGCCACGAGTGGAGCCTGAGCGACCTGCAACTGGGGTTGGTCGGTACGGCGTTCACCATCGTTTACGCGATTGCCGGCGTGCCCCTGGGGCGCATGGCTGACACCGGTTCGCGGCGCAAAATCATGGGCTGGGGGCTGATGGCCTGGAGCGGGTTGACCGCCGTTAACGGCTTTGTCACCGGGTTCTGGAGTTTTCTCTTAGTGCGCATGGGCGTTGGTATTGGCGAAGCCAGCTACGCGCCGGCTGCCAACTCGTTGATTGGCGATCTGTTTCCCGCCAACAAACGCGCCCGCGCCATGGGCATCTTTATGTTGGGTCTGCCGCTGGGCTTGCTGCTGGCGTTCTTTACCATCGGCGCGATGGTTGAAGCCTTTGGGAGCTGGCGTGCACCGTTCTTTATCGCCGCAGTGCCGGGCATGATCCTCGCGCTATTTATGTTCCTGATTCGCGAGCCACAGCGTGGCGCCGCCGAAACGGTGCAAGTGGCCGCGGTGAAAGTTGAACGCCCCGTGCGCAAGGTGCTGAGCATCCGCACCTTCTGGTGGCTGGTGGTCGCCGGTCTGTGTTTTAACTTTGCAACCTACGCCTGCAACTCCTTTATGGTGCCGATGCTGCAACGCTACTTCCTGATGCCCTTGGGCCAGGCGGCCGTGGCAACCGGCATTATCGTCGGCGTGACCGGGTTGTTCGGCTTGACCATCGGTGGCTGGTTTGCCGACAAGGCACATCAGAAATCTGAGCGCGGCCGTTTGTGGATGGCGGCGGCATCCTTGCTGATTTCCACAGTGGCCACTGGCATAGCGTTGTCGTTGGGTGCCAACAGCATTGCGCTGTTTGTGGCGATTTTCAGCATTGGCTGGTTGTTTTCCTACAACTTCTACACCTGCGTTTACACCTCGATTCAAGATGTTATCGAGCCGCGTCTACGGGCCACGGCCATGGCGCTGTTCTTCGCTGGTCTGTACCTGCTGGGCGGCGGTCTTGGCCCGGTCGTGGTGGGCTGGCTGTCCGATCATTTTGCCCATGCGGCCATGTATGCCGCTGGCGCTGAGCAGATGAGCGAAGCGTTTAAAGCGGTCGGCTTGCATGACGCGATGTACCTGATCCCGATCGCGATGTTCCTGACGTTGCTGGCGCTGATCCAAGCCGCCCGTCACTTGCCTAAAGACGCCTTGGCCATGCGCCAATCCATGGAAAGTAACGCCGAGTAAGGTGTTTTGCGCTGGTACAAAAGCCCGCATTTGCGGGCTTTTGTATTTCTGTGACGGATAATGTTGGGGGCTGTTCGGCGAGATCGAAAGACTACGAGGCACTTGCTTTAATCATTTTCGCTATTGCGTGGGGCAGTTGATCCTAATTGTTTTCTGTGCACTCCGGGTTAGTGCAGCTATCGGTTTTAATCTTCTTTTAAGTGCGTATGAATATTCTTAAATTCTATTAGGAATTGAACGGGTATAAAGGCCGGTTGGCTTGTGCGATTGCCCTTACGGTGCTGCGAGTTTGGTCTTGTATAACTCCGTTGTGGTATTGGCGTAAGTTTCAAGGATCTATTCCATGAAATCAAAGTACCGCCATGCACACTAAAAAAATCCACTATTTCGGGGCGAAATCCGCTCTGGGCTGCCTAGGCTTAGGCAGGCATTTTCCTGCTTTCTGCCTGTTTATTCTAAGCGCTGGGCTATTCGGCCCCTCG
>NZ_JBBNAH010000092.1:0-16224 GCF_037994325.1 Pseudomonas sp. | reverse complement strand
GTATGGCGTCGTAACGTGCGCACCCGCAAGCAGTTGGCCCGGCTGGATGATCGGCAATTGGCGGATGCGGGTATTTGTCCAAGTGAGCGGGATTTGGAGTTAGAAAAACCGTTTTGGCGCGAATGATTTAACCGCACTCTATCTATATACCGCTGGCCCTCTGCCCTAGCCCCTCTCCCGCAAGCAGGAGAGGGGCATCTAATCGCGTACGTGGCAATCGCCTGAATTAGCGCTGAATCCTTTACAGCCCCGCGAACCTTCTGCCTGCCCGCCCCTCAAACGCCCACCGCTGCGCTAGGCTATGTGCCTGCGTAACCAACGCTTATCTGTAGGAGTTTCCACTATGTCCGCTCTGCGCCTGCTCACTGCCGCCACCCTATTGGCCCTTGCCACCAGCGCTTCGGCCACCAGCTTTGTCTACACCACCGATGCCGTGGTCGGCGCATTAAAAGGCACGTCCGATATCACCTCTGATCTTTCCTCGTCCTTTAAAGACGACAAGATCGTGCTCGCTGCCCGTGAAGACGCCGCCAGCTTTGTCGCCACCGAGGGCAGTATTCGCGGCGTACGCCTGGAAGCCGCGTTGGTCCACATTCGCCAACAAGTGCCGCAACTGCAGGCCAACAGTGACCTGCAATTGGCCCAGTCGATTCTGGTGCTTTAAGCCGCAGAACCTCGGCGCGGCGCTGGTTCAGTGCCGCGCCATACGCTAGCCTTGGCGCCCGCTGTACAGGGCGTAATGCGACCGCCATCAAATAGCCACAATTGGCTTGGAACTGGCGACGCGCAATTTCGTCCAACTGTTCCACCAGCTCTAAGTAACTTTCCCGCATCTGTATCGGAGATTTCTCATGCGCCGTCAGCTTTCGCTCGCCGCTTTCGCTTTGCTGATCACCACAGGCGTGGCTCAGGCCCACACCCTGGTGGCTACCAGCGACATCATCGTTCGCGCCTTCGGCCGCACCATCGATTTCACCTCCGACACCACCACCTCGGTGCGCGACTCCAAAGTGGTACTCGAAGCCCGCGACGACGCCGCCAGCTTTGTCGCCAGCCAAGGCGCTATCCGTGGTGCACAACTGGAAGCCGCATTCAGCACCCTGCGTGACCGCGTGCCCGAAGCGCGCGACGCCAGCGACCAGACCCTGGCCGAAGCCATTCTCGCTCTGTGAGGCGAGCCGGTGCCTGGCTGCTAAGCGCGGCGCTGCTGTTCGGCGCCAGCCTGGCCCAGGCGCAACTGCGGCTGACGCTCGACCGCGAAGCTCTGAGCGCCAGCCAGCAGCAGGCCAGCCAGGTGTTGTTGGACGAGGCCCTGGCGAAATTACCGCCAGCCTTTGTGCAGCGCCTGGACCGCGAGGTTGAGGTCAGTTGGAGTGAGCGGCTGGAAAGCAACGCCTACGGCCAAGCCATCCGTCCCACTGCGCTAATCCTGAACAAACGCCTGCTGCCCGGCCTTACCGACGGCTCAGCTGCCGCGGAAAAAACCAATCGCCCCCACGGCACGGTGCGCCAGGAATTACTGGCCACAGTGCTGCATGAACTGACCCACCTCTATGACCGCGCACGGCTATGGTCGCCTGCGGAAAAATCTCTGCTGCTGCGCTGCCAGCGCCAATTGAAAAGCCAAGGCCTGGTCGGGCAGATGGACGATTGCCGCGGCCACACCGAGCGGCGCTTCACCCTCAGCGACGACCCGCGCCTGCTCGACCTTGCCGGCTGGCCGCAATACGTCGGCCACCGTGGCGAGCGTGAAGCCAATAACCGCCAGATCGCCCGCAGCCCGGACGTCTACGAACTCAGCAACCCGCGTGAATTTGTTGCGGTAAACATGGAGTATTTCCTCCTCGACCCGGCCTACGCCTGCCGCCGCCCGGCGCTGTTTCGCTATTACCAGGCGCAGTTCGCCGGCTGGGCGCCAGCCAATAGCGAAGCCTGCCCAGGCACCTTCGCCTACCTGAATGCCGGCCGCGACTTCGCCCGCCAACCCTTGGGCAAGCTCGACCCCGAACGCGTATACGCGGTGGACTACCTGCTAGCCGAAGCCAATGACCAGTGGGCCAGCCGCTGGGGCCACAGCATGTTGCGCCTGGTGATTTGCGCACCGGGCCGACCACGGGGCCCAGATTGCCGACTGGATATGGACCAACACCTGGTGCTGTCCTACCGCGCATTTGTTGGCGACTTGCAACTCTCTAGCTGGGATGGCCTCACCGGCGTTTATCCCTCGCGCTTGTTTGTCCTGCCGCTAAGCCAGGTGATCGAGGAATACACCAAGGTCGAGCTGCGCGGCCTGGTTTCCGTGCCGCTCAAACTCGACCGCCCGCAGCTTGAAGCATTGGTCGAACGCGCCGCCGAACAGCACTGGAGCTACGACGGCAACTACTACTTTCTGTCCAACAACTGTGCCGTGGAAACCCTCAAGTTGCTGCGCAGCGGCACCGACCAGGCGCAACTGCAGACCCTCGACAACATCATGCCCAACGGCTTGCTGGAAGTGCTCGGCGGGCGCGGTCTGGCCGACCTCAGCGTGCTCGACGACCGCAACGAAGCACTGCGCCGTGGCTACCGCTTCGACTCATTTCGCGACCGCTACCAAGCCATGTTCAACGTGCTGAAAGAGCGCCTGCCCATCGCACAAAAAGAAGTGGATGACTGGATCAGCCTGCCCGCCAGCGAACGCCGCAGCTGGTTTGAACGCGCGGATCTGCGCGCCAGTGCGGCCATGCTGCTACTGGAACAAGCCGCCCAACGTCGGCAACTGTTACTCGCCCAGGACGAACTCAAACGCCGCTACCTGAGCGACGACGCCCTGGCCAATGGCAACTCCGGCGTGGCCGGTAAAACCCTGGAAAAAATCCTCGCCAACAGCGGCTTTCTCAGCCGCCCCGCCGAACTGCTTGAAGGCGGCTACGGCCTGCCGCAAGCCAGCGAGTGGCAACACCTGCAACAAGAAAGCGACAGCCGCCAACAGCAACTACGGCAACTGAGCGACGACCTCGACGGCCAAGTGCGCAGCCTGCTGGAACCGCAGCGTTTGGCCGAGCTTGACGCCGGCGAAGCCAACCTCAAACAGCTCAGCGAACACCTGCGCGCCCTGCATAAAGCTTCCGGCGGATTAGTACTGCCGTAGCCGGCGACATCGTACACACAACCCCGTCGTCCCCGCGCAGGCGGGGACCCAGAGTCGTGAAGGAGACCACATTCGCCACGCCATTCTGGGTCCCCGCCTACGCCGGGACGACGGCAGTGCTATTGGCGAGTATGTAAGCGGGAAAATCGCAGGACTGCTAAAACGCCTCGCCCTCTTCGCTGGGCAAATGCTCATCCAAATGCAGCCACGGCAAGCGTGTGGTCACCCAAATATGCCGGTCAGGCAAAGCCTGTTCGGGGTGGTCGAAGGTGGCAACTGTCACATCAATCGTCTGCGGACTCTGCTCGGTAAACAATGTCAGCTGCGCCCCACATTGCCCACAGAACGAACGTGTACAGCCGGGCGACGAAACAAAGCCCTGCGCCGTGCCCTGGGTCCATTCAAAGCGTTCCACCGGCACGGTGATCCAGGTGGTAACGATGCCGCCCGAGGTGCGCCGGCACATGCTGCAATGGCAGTGGGCGATGTCTTTCAGGGGCGCGTTAAAGCGGTAACGCAGGGCGCCGCATTGGCATCCGCCGGTGTGGATATCGGTCATGGTCTGTCTCCTCTTTCACGGCGAAAAGCCTAGCCTGGGCGCCTGTCTCTTGCACCCTGAAACCTCGCTGCGCAAGATGCAGGCTCATGCCAATGCTAGAGAGTGCGCCGTGCTGGAGCTGTGGTTGGCCCTATGGCCATTGTTTGCCCTGATCGTCGGCGGTTTTGCCTTGCGCCGACTGCGCTTTGCCGGCGATGAGTTCTGGCCGACGGCGGAGCGGCTGAACTACTTCGTATTATTCCCGGCCCTGCTGTTTAGCAATCTGGCCACAGCGCCGCTGCGTAACCCAGCCCTGCCGCGCCTGGGCCTGGCGGTGCTGCTCGGCTTGGGCATTGCCTGGCTGGCCTTGTTGCTGTGCAAGCGTCTGCGGCATTGGACCGCGGCGCGCTTTGGCGCCATCAGCCAGGGCGTGCTGCGCTTTAACACCTATCTGGGCCTGGCAGCCGTTGGCGCCCTGTATGGCAAGGAAGGCTTGACCCTGGCCGCGCTGATGCTGGCGATGATGGTGCCGGCCGTAAACCTGCTCTCGGTATGGGCGCTGACCGCTGAGCGCGGCGTCAGTGGCCGTAGCCTGCTACTGCCAATTGCACGTAACCCGCTGATTCTCGCCTGCGCTGCCGGCGCGCTGGTCAACACGCTAGGTATCGGCTTGCCGGGTGGCAGCGACCGCCTGCTGAATTTGCTCGCCGTCGCCAGCCTGCCGCTGGGCCTGCTCTGCGTCGGCGCGGCATTGCGCCCGCAGCAGCTGGCCGGCGAGGCGCCAGCGCTGCTGTCCAACTGCGCCATCCGTTTGCTGCTTATGCCCTTGCTGGCCTACGGCGTGGCCCGTGGGCTGGGGTTGCCGCCACTGGCCAGCAGCGTGCTGATCCTGTTCTTCGCCCTGCCCACCGCACCCACCGCCTATGTGCTTACCCGTCAGTTAGGCGGCGACAGCCAATTGATGGCCGGCATCATCACCCTGCAAACCTTGCTCTCGGCCATCAGCCTGATGCTGGTCCTCAGCCTGCTGGCCTAGCCGCCGGTCTGCTGTTGCACACTGAAAGCTGGCTGAAAGCTTCGCCGCTTAGCATCCCCCCCACTGCCGGCACCAGACCGGCTGCTGGCGGCCCCGTGTCCGCCGGCCAACTCCAACAATAAAAAGTGGTGATTGCCATGTTTTGCTGCTCCCCGCGTACACCCGTTCTCCGCCCTCCTCGCGCCCGTTGCTAACGACCGTCCCTTTGACGTCTGTCCGCCCCATCGCCCGCTAACGTTCGGAGAACCCCTATGTTGACCCTCCTCGGCTTTGCCATGGTCATCACCTTTATGTACCTGATCATGAGCAAACGCCTGTCGGCGCTGATTGCTCTGATCATCATCCCTATCCTGTTCGCCCTGTTTGGTGGCTTTGCCGCCAAGATCGGCCCAATGATGCTCGAAGGCATCACCAAGCTTGCCCCCACCGGGGTGATGCTGATGTTCGCCATCCTCTACTTTGCCCTGATGATCGACTCCGGCCTGTTCGATCCGGCCGTGCGCAAGATCCTCAAGCTGGTCAAAGGCGACCCGCTGAAAGTCTCGGTGGGTACCGCCGTGCTGGCCTTGGTGGTGTCCTTGGATGGCGACGGCGCCACCACCTATATGATCTGCGTGGCGGCCATGCTGCCGCTGTACAAGCGCCTGGGCATGAGCCCAAGAATCATGGCGGGGCTGATCATTCTGGCCGGCGGAGTCATGAATATGACCCCGTGGGGCGGGCCAACGGCGCGCGCAGCCAGTGCCTTGCATGTCGACCCATCTGAAATTTTCGTGCCGATGATTCCCGCCATGTGCGCCGGTGTTATTGCCATCCTGGCCATCGCCTATTTCTACGGCAAACGTGAGCGTGCCCGCCTGGGTGAACTGCACCTGCCGGGGGACGAGGTGGAACAAGGCGAAATCAGCGTGTCGCAATTTCCCGACGCCCGTCGCCCTAAACTGATCTGGTTTAACGCCGGCCTTACCGTGGCGCTGATGGTGGCGCTAATCATGGGCCTGCTGCCGTTGCCCGTGCTGTTTATGATCGCCTTCGGCATTGCCATGATCGTTAACTACCCCTGCCTGCAACAGCAGAAAGACCGCGTGGCCGCGCACTCGGCCAATGTGCTGGCAGTGGTCGGGCTGATTTTCGCCGCCGGTATTTTCACCGGCATTTTGACTGGAACCGGCATGGTCGACGCCATGTCGAAAAGCCTACTGGCGGTGATCCCTGACGCCATGGGCCCGTACCTGGCGGTGATTACCGCTGTGGTCAGCATGCCGTTCACCTTTTTTATGTCCAACGACGCCTTCTACTACGGCGTACTGCCGGTGCTCGCCGAGGCGGCTAGCCACTACGGCATCAGCGCCGTGGAAATGGCCCGTGCCTCCATCGTTGGTCAGCCGGTGCACTTGCTCAGCCCGTTGGTGCCGTCCACCTATTTGCTGGTGGGCCTGGCCGGTATCGAGTTTGGTGACCACCAACGCTTCACCCTGAAATGGGCAGTTCTGGTTTGCCTGTGTATCCTTGTCGCCGCGCTGGCCTTGGGAACTTTCCCGCTATTTGGCGGCTAACCTTTTTTGTCCCGTAACGCTCGAGGAAGTTGTACATGGAATGGCTGACCAGCCCAGAAATCTGGATCGCATTTTTCACCCTGACGGCCCTGGAAATTGTGCTGGGGATCGACAACATCATCATGATTTCGATCCTGGTCAGCCGCATGCCCAAAGCCATGCAGCCCAAGACCCGCTTCTTTGGTCTGGCCTTGGCCATGGTCACGCGCATCATGTTGCTGCTGTCGATCACCTGGGTAATGCGCCTGACCGCCGACCTGTTCACGGTGATGGGCCAAGGCTTCTCCGGCCGTGACCTGATCCTGTTCTTCGGCGGCCTGTTTCTGCTGTGGAAAAGCACCACCGAGATGTATCACAGCCTTGAAGGCGAAGATGAAGCCGGCGATGAGCCCAAAGGCATGGGTGGCGGCTTTATCGGCACCATCATCCAGATCGCCATTATCGACATCGTCTTCTCGCTGGACTCGGTGATCACCGCCGTCGGCATGGTCTCCCACGTACCGGTGATGATCGCCGCCATTATTGTTGCCGTGCTGGTGATGATGCTGGCCGCCGGCACCATCAGCGATTTCATCGACAAGCACCCGTCGCTGAAAATGCTGGCCCTGGCGTTTCTGGTAATTGTCGGCACCGTGCTGATCGCCGAAGCCTTCGACGTGCACGTGCCTAAAGGCTACGTCTACTTCGCCATGGCCTTCTCCCTGGCGGTGGAAGCCATCAACATTAAAATGCGCACCGCACGCGCCAAGAAGCAGCAAGACGTGGTGAAACTGCGCAAGGATATTCCGGGCGAGTAACGACTCCACGGATAAAAAAAACGGGACCTTCGCGGTCCCGTTTTGCGTAGGGTGTGCTGTACGCACTGTTACACGAACCGCAAGACCGCTTGGTGCGCGCAGTACACCCTACGAGATCACTAGCGCGCTTTGGCTTAATACCCCTTCATATCCTCATCCTTGAACAAACGCTTCACCGCGCTACCCAGCACGGTTTGCAGCAGGTTGTTCATGCTCGGCACATCGTTGTCGAAGCCGCCGTGGCTGCGGCTGCTGCTTTGCGCGCTGGCGCTGCTGGCCACCACCAAGGTGCTGTTCTTCGGCTGCGTAGGCGGCTGGAATTTCTCCATGCCCAAAATCGGAATGCGTGCGGTCTTGTTGTCGTAGGCATTCGACACCAGGTACAGCAGCGACTTGCGATACACCCCCGCCACCGTATCGTCTTGCTCGGCCTGATCAGACAGCACCAGCAACTTCTGCTGCGCGATACCTTTGCCTAAAGCCGGCAAAAACGTCTGCTCATACAAGGCCACCGTACACGCCGGGGCGAACAACAGCAGGTTGGCGATTTGCGGGCCTTTTTGCGCCAGCCAGGCTTGCAGCAGATGGGCATGCCAGATTGAGCCGGCGCTATGCCCAACCAAATGCACCTGCGGCGCCGCCCGCCCTTGAGCCCCCAGCCAGGCCAACAGGCGCTTGAGCACCAGCGTGCCGGCACCCTGCGCAACAAACGCGCGCTGCGCATCCAGCTTCATTTCCTGCCACAGGGAAAAGCCCATCGGTTGAGTGAGTTTTTCCACCTGGTTGTCCCACCACGAACTCACCGAACCAACCCGCTCATCGACCGCCGGTTGCTTGATATGCAGGAGGTCGCCCAACTCACTCCACAGCCCGGTTTCCCAGATGAAATGCAGCTCGTAAACACCATTGACCTCAAACACCGGCCGCCACTTAAAGGCGCGCATGGCCGAGCTTTCCACCGAGTTCAGGCCGCCATGGGCGTACAGCACGATGTGCTTGGGTTGGCTTGCCTGCAGCGCCGCGATAATGGCATCCAACTGCGTGGTATCGGAGGCGTACTGGCCCTGATTATCCAAGCGACCGTTGTCGATATGCAGGTAGTGCAGGTAAATCGACTCCTGCGGCGGCGCCGGTTGCGTCGCGCGCGCGGTGCCGCCGTCGGCGGTGTAGCGGCTGGCGGTATCGGTGACTTCAAAGTTGACCTTCACCCCCAACTGCGCCACCCAGACATCCCAGACATTGGCCTCAAAGTCGGCGTAGCTCCACAGCGCCACGCCGGTATAGGTGTGCTCTCCAGCAGTAAAACCGCCCCAGTCTTTCCACGAGTTCTGCACCAAAAAGCCATCGCGGGTGTAACCGACAATGGCAAAGGCATGGCCGCTGTCTTCTTCGTTAGCCTTGGGTCGCCAAACAATCTTGCCGTTCTGCGGCGCATCCCACCCCGCATGGGTTTTCGCCGAGGCAAACAACACGCCGACATCACGCAACGCCGCCTGCACATCGTTGATCCGCGAGAACACCCGGAAGTACGCGCCCAGGGGAATATCCAAGGCCTGCTGCTGAATCTCCGGGCTGATACCGCCCTTGCGGCTTTTCGGCCAGGTTTGCGCCAGACAGGCACCGTGCTTATGCCAGCCCTTCATCGCCCCGCGGGCGCTGCTGTAGTCATAGTTTTCCCCCGGCCATTGGTCATAACGGCGGGCCATGCTGAACAGCATATAAGGGCTGACCAAGCCCTTCTGGCCACGGGTGGCGCGCAGGTAATTGATCGTCGCCGCCAAGCCAAAACCGGTACAGGCGCCCTGCTCGCCCTGGTCGAGAATCTGCAGGTGCGGCCATACCGGGTAGAGCACATCGGGCAGCGGGGTAAGCGAGGCGCTGTAGGTCAGGTCGCGAAAATCCATGGAATCGCGACGCACATCCCGCTTGGCTTTAACGGCGGTTTTTTTCGCAGGCGTGGGCTTTTTGGCGGGCGTAGCTTTCGCGGTGGATGCCGCTTTGCTTTTCGCGGGAGACGAGACGGGACGCTTGGCCATGACAACTCCGTGTCACAGAGTGGAAGACACTGCTGGGTGCCAAGCATTGTAGGAAATGGCGAAGAGTCAAACCGAAGCGGTTGTAGCCGACAAAAGGTTGTTACCACCAGCAAACCCGTGCCTTGGTAAAAGCACAGTCCCTCGAACGCCGGCGGGTTGCAGTCACTTTCGAGCGCCTGGATTCCCGCCTTCGCGCGAATGACGGTGCTGCAGGGCAATTACCAGGTCACACAGAAATCGCCGTCATCCCCGCGAAGGCGGGGATCCAGAATGTCAGAGCGTGCGTAACATTCCGGCACTACCGTGGTTTTCCGCATTTGCGGACGGCGCGCTAAAACAAGCTGAGTTGATCCTGATCGCTGGCGGGCTTACTGATGGGCGCCGGCAGCGACGCTACAAACCCTTGCACCCGCAAGCGCTCCGCCAACCCAGCCGCCCTTTCCGCCCGGGTACTCACCGCCTCGGCCAAGCGCGTCGGCAACGCCCATATCTCCACCTTGTGCTTGGCGCGGGTAATGCCGGTGTAGAGCAGCGAGCGAGTCAGCAACGGGCTGGGGGTATCGGGCAGCGCCAGCAGCACTTCACTGAATTCCGAGCCCTGGCTTTTATGCACGGTCATGGCAAAAGCGCTGTCGTGGCTGGGCAGCCGCGCCGGGGAAAACGGGCGGAAAGTCGGCTCACTTTCACCGGCACTTTCGAAGAACACCCGCAGGCCATTGTCACTGGCCAGGCAAATGCCGATATCGCCGTTAAACAGCCCCAAGGCGTAGTCGTTCTGGCGCACCATAATCGCCCTGCCGGGGTACCAACGCTCGCGGCTGGGCAAGCTGAAACGTCGTTTAATCCGCGCTTCCAATGCTTCGTTAATACCCTCCACACCCCACGCCCCCTGGCGCTGGGCAGTCAGGGTACGAAAGTCGTTAAAGGCGGTAAAGGTTGCTGCCACATGGCCGCTGCGCGCGGCTGCCAGATAGGGCGCATAGCCCTGTTCCAAGCGATCCAGCAACGCATTGGGCGTTGGTTGCGCTTGCCAGGCCAAATCCGCTCGGCCTTCTTTCAGCACGTTCAAGGTGCCGGCCGCGTCGCCGGCATTGATGCGCCGCGCCAGCTCGCCAATGCCGCTATCACCCGCGAAGCGATGACTATGGGTGAGCAACACCACCGCATCACCCAGCTGCGAGCTGGGCATATGCGCCTCAACCGGCTGGCCGGTCAGACGTTGTAACGCGGCGGCCGTCTCCCGGTTAAAGCCACGGCCTTCGCAGAGTTCAGCAAACACCGCGCCGGCCTCCACCGCCGAAAGTTGGTCTTTGTCGCCGAGCAAAATCAGCCGCGCATTCACCGGTAAAGCATCCACCAGTTTGGCCATCAACGCCAGGTCGACCATCGAGGCTTCGTCCACCACCAATACGTCCAGCGGCAACGGGCTGGCGGCGTGGTGACGCACCTTGGGCGTATCGCCACGGCTGCCGAGCAAACGGTGCAGGGTGCGCGCCTCTTCCGGCAACGCCGCCTTGATCGCCTCGCTCACCGGCAGCTCAGCCTTGGCATTACGAATGGCCTCAGCCATGCGCGCCGCCGCTTTGCCCGTGGGCGCAGCCAAGCCAATAGCCAAACGCTCGCCGCCCGGCTGTTCCAGCAGCGCCGCGAGCAAGCGCACCACGGTGGTGGTTTTGCCGGTACCGGGGCCACCCGAAATCACCGCCAGGTTGCGCCGCACCGCCTGCGCCGCCGCCAACCGCTGCCAGTCCGGCCCGGCCTGGTTGTTATTGCGCGCAAAAAGCCGCGCCAGGCCGTCGGCCAATAGCGCTTCATCCACCTCAGGGTTGGCGTTGCCGCGAGCCAGTAACTGCGTCGCCAGCTGGGTTTCGTAATGGTGATAACGCGCCAGATAAAGGCGCTCACCCTCCAAAATCAGCGGTGCAAACTCGCCCGGTGCACCCACCAGAGGCGACGCCTGCAGCTGCTCAACCCAGTTATCTAACTTGGGTAGCAACACACCGCCGGCCACCTCCGGCCAAACCCGCTGCCCGGCGCAGCGACGCAGCGGCAGGCACACATCACCGCCGCCCAACGCGCCACAGGTCAGCGCTGCCGCGACCAACACCGCCTCACTCGCATCGCTATCCAAGCGTTGCAGGCTGGCGACAAACGCCCGCTCCAATGGCCCCAGCGGCATATCGGCAAGGCTCATGGCTGCTCCTCATTAAACAACTGGTCGAGGGCATCCAGCAGGCTGTCGGCGGGGCGCGAGAAATACACCCCGGCACTCGGCATACCGCGCAGGAACAGGTAATAGGCGCCGCCCAATTGCTCATCGTTAAAGTCCGCCAGGCGCTGGCGCAGGAAGCGCCGCAGCGCCACCAGGTAGATCAGGTATTGCAGGTAATAGTGCTCGCCCGCCAACGCTTGCAGCAGACGCTCGCCGCTGTAGTAACTGGCATCCGGCCCCAGCCAGTTGGACTTGTAGTCGGCGATATACCAGCGGCCCTGATGCTCAAAGGTCAGGTCGATAAAGCCCTTGAGAAAGCCTTTGAGGCTGTCGAACTCCAACCGCTGCGCCGCTTCGCGCATGGGCGCCGCCAAGCCGTGTTGCGGGTCAGCCAGAATGGCCCGCAGGCGCAGCACATCCAGGCCGGCCACCGGAAAGGTAAAGCCCAGCTCCGGCAAGCGCCGCGCCGATACCAGGCTGGCCAATGTCAAACCTTGGCCATCCAGATCGGTATCCAGCACCAGTTGCAAATGCGCGGCGGCGAGCTCCGTCCAGTCGCGGGATAGGCCATGGTCGGTCAATGCTTTTTCCACCAACACCGGCAACTCGCCTTTACCCCGCGCCCATTCCTCCAACACGGCATGCAAACAGGTACCGGCACGGGCGCCACGGGGAAAGGCAAAGAAGCCCAGGCCCGGATCGCTGGCATCGGGGATGCTCAGGTTGTCGCGGTCCGGCGCTTCCATATGCATACCGGCCGACAACCCCGAAAAGCTGCCAATACGCCACGCGCTGTGCAAGCTGCGCTCAAACTGGCCCAATTGCTCCGGAGCCGGCGCCCGCTGTTCACCGCCAGCACTGGCCTCGCTATTGAGCAATGGCAGGCGGGCAAAGGTGCCGCCACTGGCGGCCACCAACTCATCTACCTCCGCCGCCAATTGCTCGCCCGTGCGCTCGTTCAGGTGCTGCGCCAATTCACCGAGGGCATCGTTGCCGGGCAGTTCACGCCCGTGCAGCAGCCAGGCCAAGGCGCTGCTATGCAGACCCTCTTCCGGCAGCAATCCGGTTTTTTTCACTGGCGCAGGCACCGCCACTGCCCCCCAATGCAACCACAGGCGATCACGGGCGCGGGTCAGCGCTACATAAGCCAAGCGCAGTTGCTCGGCGAACACTTCTTCGCGAGCGCGTTGCAGATTGGCGTCCAGGTTGTCGCTGCCCATGTCCAGCAGCGGCTGCCCGTCTTCGTCATGGCAGCGGGCGCTGTCTTTGTGCTGGCCAAGCAGACGGCCATTCCACAGATACGGGCAAAACACCAAGGGATATTCCAGGCCCTTACTGGTGTGGATGGTGACAATCTGCACCCGCTCAGCATCGCTTTCCAGGCGCAGCAGCGCGTCATCGCCAGCGCCTTCACTGCCGCGTTGGGCGTTCAGCCAAGCGAGCAACGGTTCAAGGCCTGGGCGTTGCTGACTCTCGGTTTGCAGCAGCTCGGCCAGGTGCAGCAAGTTGGTCAGGCGTCGTTCGCCATCGGGCGCGGCGAGCAAGCGTTCCGCCACCTGTTCCTGATCCAGCCAGGCGCGAAAGGCGCGCATAAAACCTTGCTGTTGCCAGAGCTGGTGATACAGCTCGGCGTCTTCGCGCTCGCGGTCCCAGGCGCGCTCATCGTCTTGGCAACGCGCTAGCTGCAAGGCATCACGGCCCAGCAAACGGGTGGACAAGGCATAGCGCAACACGCCCTCGCGCCCGGGCTCGGCATAGGCCGCCAACACCGCCGACAACTCCGCCGCCTCCTCGCTATGCCACACGCTTTGATTGCCGCGACGCACGCTGGGCACACCGCGGGCGACCAATTGATCGGCCACTTCCGAGGCCTGACGGTGATTGGACACCAGCACGGCGATATCGCCGCCCTTGAGTGGCGTGCGTACGCCGTCTTTGTCGAAATATGCCTGGCCCTGGGCGCTGGCCGCCAGTAGCCCGGCAATGCGCTGCGCCGTATCCAGCGCCACCACCGTATCGGCGCGGCCCTTGTTTAGCGGCTCATCACCGAGCCACACCAGCGCCAGCGGCGCCTCGCTGCCTGGCGGCAAAACCAATTGCGCGCGCGGCTTAACGCCTGCTTCCACGGGCGGGTAATCCAAGCCCTGCACCGCAAATGGCTGCGGCCGGGCAAACAGCACATTCAACGCGGCGATCAGCTCAGCCGTGGAGCGGTAGTTAAAGGGCAAGTCGTAGCGTCGTTCGGCGGCATCACGGGCGGTTAAATAGGTGGCCAGGTCGGCACCGCGGAAGGCATAGATCGCCTGCTTGGGGTCGCCGACAAAACATAGGTCACCGCCGTGCTGATAGACCCGATCAAAAATCTGGTACTGCACCGGGTCGGTGTCCTGGAATTCATCGATCAGCGCCAGTGGATAGCGCGTGCGCAAGGTCAGCGCCAAGGCGTCACCGGCCGGACCGTGCAAGGCCTCGTTAAGGCGGTTAAGCAAATCATCAAAGGCCAACATGCGCTGCGCCGCTTTGCGCGCCGGCAGCTCAGCATTGAGCTTATCGAGCAGGCGCACCTGCAAGGCAATCAGCCGCTGCTCGCCCGCCGGCAAGGCATCGGCAACCGCCAGCAGCAACGTATCAAAGGCTTCTGCGACGGCGCTGCTGGGCGCGTCGAAGTTTTTCTTGGTGGCTTTATGCAGCGCACTGCCGGCCAGTTTCTCCAGGCCGACGGGCACCTCGAACAACGCGGCCGGGTCGGCGAAATAACTGTCCAGCTCAGCCGACCAGCCGGGGAATTTCTCCCGCTTGTGGGTGGTCTGGCTCAGGCCGCCATGCTCCTGCAACTGCTCAACCCAGCCATAGCCCGAGCGCCGCCACAGCTCGGCTGCTGCGCTCCAGGCCTGGCTAGCCGCCGTCAGCTCATCCGAAGCCGGGCCCGACTCATCCACACGCGGCTCAATGCGCAAATACGGCTTACCCAAGTGCGCGCGCAAACGCTGACGCAGTAGCCCTGGGGTGATTTTCTTTTTGGCTAAAAAGCGCGCCCAGGCTGGATCCGCACCGGCCAGCTCATGACGCCAGGCATCGGTGAGCAAGGCATCCAACACCTCGCGGTCATCGCTGGCCAGCTCGCTGTCAAAATCGCCACCGGCCTCAAACACCGCGTCCTGCAACGCACGCTGACAGAAACCGTGAATGGTAAAAATCGCCGCCTCATCAAAACCATGCACCGCCAACAGCAAGCGCCGCCGCGACTCTTCGCCGGGGTACTTGGCGTGCAAGCGGGTAAGAAAATCATCGCTACTCGGTGTGCCCTCATACACCGCCAACAACTCCGCCAACCGTGCGCGAATACGCTCACGTAACTCGGCGGTGGCAGCGGTGGTGTAAGTCACCACCAGAATTTGCCCGACGCTTAACTGCCGCTCCAACAACAAGCGCGCATACAACGCGGTAAGCGTCCAGGTTTTACCGGTACCGGCGCTGGCCTCGATCAGCGAACGGCCGGTGAAGGATGAGGTGTGCAGGTCAAGGCTCATTCGTCATCCCCCGCCGCCGGCGCCAAGGCGGTGAGCGCCGGCACAATCAATTCCTGCGCCAGTGCTTCAAAACGCTCGCCCAGCACTTCGCGGTCGCGGAAGGCCAAGGCGTACCAGGGGTCTAGCGCCTCGCCGGGCATGGGGCTGAAGTCGGCGCCTTCCCAGGCGACTTTGGCTTTAAAGCGCGCCGCTTCGATGGGCTCTTTGCGCCCCGGTTTTAGCAGCCCCTCGGCAAAGCCGTAGCTGCTTTTCAGCATCAGCGGCAGCGGTTCGCACAAGGCCTCGCGGTAGGCCTGCAACCAGGGCAGCAGCAGTTCGCTGGGGTTGACCAGCGGCCCGAGTTGCCAGTCCTGCGCCGGGGAAATCAGCAAGCTTTCACGGGCGATATCGGCGGTGGCGCTGAGGTTAAGCAGCAGATGACGCAGCCAGAACGACGGCAAGTCCCAGGCGCTCGGCGCATTTAAGCGCCATTCAAACAGCCCGCTACTCGTCACCCCTTCCAGCCAGCCATGGATATGCACGCCAGCCAGTTGCACATCAACTAACAGCGGCTGCGCCTGTTCTTCCGGGCGCGCCTCGAATAACCGCGGGGCAAAGGCACGCACCGGGCCGCGCAACTTGCCCCACAGCGCCTGGCCCAATTCGCCGGTGGGCAGCCAGCCAGCGGCGCGGGCGACGTTGCGCTCTTGCTCCAGTGTCCAATCGCGCTCCACTGCCTCCAGCGCCAGTTGCCGCAGGCCTCGCCAGGCCGGGCCTTCGAGGGCAAAGGGTTCATCGCTGGCCAAGGCTTCGTCGCTATCGGCCAAACGCAGGCCTAAGCGTTGCTCCAACAAAAAGCGCGCCGGGTGGCGGAAACACTGCAGCAGTTGCGACGGTTCGATATGCAGCCAATCGGCATCCGGCTCCGGCAACCGGCCGGCAAAGGCAGCGGGGCTGCTTTGCGGCGGCTCGGCTAGACGTTGCGCGGCGCGGAACCACGACCCCGCATAACTGCTGCGCGCGCCCGTGGCGAAGTTGCCCGGAGAGAAGGGTTGCAGCGGGTGGGCGATGGTCAGTTGTTTGCTGGCCGGCGTGTTGGCCCCCGGCACAAATGCCGTGAGGTCGACCGACTCCATCACTTCGCTAATCAGCACCGAGGGCGGCAGCTCGGCGTTATTGCGCGGGTCGCGGCCGACATAGCTGAGGTACAGCGCATCGCGGGCCGAGAGCAGAATTTCCAGCAGCAGATAACGGTCATCCAGCCGCCGCGCGCGGTCGCCACGCCGTGGGTGTTGGCTGATCAAATCAAAACCTGCAGCCGGGGTCCGACGCGGCAGCGCGCCGTCATCCAAGCCCAGCAGGCAGACCAGACGAAACGGCAAACTGCGCATCGGCACCATGGTGCAGAAG
>NZ_JBBNAH010000091.1:0-9125 GCF_037994325.1 Pseudomonas sp. | reverse complement strand
GGCGACTGCTGTTCGCCTGCGGCTCTGCGAACCTGGGTCCCCGCCTACGCGGGGACGACGGGTGAAATTATTCGGCTCTCGTCATTCCCGCGAAGGCGGGAATCCAGAATGGCTAGGGCGACTGCTGTTCGCCGGCTGCTCTGCGGGCCTGGGCCCCCGCCTGCGCGGGGGCGACGGTGGGGGATTTAAGCGCTGAGGCGTTGTGTCACATCACTGAGTTGGCTGGAAAGGCCGCGCAAGTTGACGCTGGCGGTCTCGGTACGCACCACGTTTTCTTGGTTGGTGGTGGCAATCGCGGTGATTTCGGTGAGGTTGCGCGAAATGTCTTCGGCAACCGAAGTCTGTTCCTCGGCCGCTGTGGCGATTTGCCGGTTCATATCGCGGATGGCTTCAACGGCATGGGTGATGCGGTCGAGCATCTGCCCGGCTTCGGTCACTTGCTGCACGCCTTCTTCGCTGCGGCTCTGGCCGCTTTCAATGGCCTTAACGGCGTTCAGCGCGCCGGTTTGCACGGTGTCGATAATCTGGTGAATCTCGGCAGTGGACTGCGCGGTGCGTTGCGCCAGGGTACGCACTTCATCAGCCACTACAGCAAAGCCGCGTCCGGCTTCACCGGCACGCGCTGCTTCAATGGCGGCGTTAAGTGCTAGCAGGTTGGTTTGGTCGGCGATGCCACGAATCACTTCCAGCACCTTGCCGATGCGGCCGCTGTCGGCTTCCAGGCGGCGTATAACCTCCGCGGTATTGGCAATTTCGCCGCGCATGTCGGTGATGGTTTTGATGGTGGATTTCATCACCGTGCCGCCCTGTTGCGAGGACTGGTCGGCATCGTCGGCGGCGCGAGCCGCGTCGGCGGCGTGGCGGGCTACTTCCTGGGCGGTGGCGGACATTTCGTGCATCGCCGTGGCTACCTGGTCAGTGCGCGAGAACTGCTCGGCGGTGCCTTGGGCCATCAGGCTGGCGATGGCATTTAGCTCGCCGCTGGCGCTGTCCAACTCGTTGGTGCTGCGTTGCAAGCGGGTAAAGGTGTCGGCAAGAAAGTCGCGCAGGGTATTGGCGGCTACCGCCAAATTACCTAGCTCGTCACGGCGGGTCGCGTCGACACGTTGGCCGAAGTTGCCGTGGCTCAGTTGGCCAATGTGCTCAATCAGGCTTTTGATCGGCGTGATCAGGTTGCGGTTGACCATCCACAAGCTCAGCAGGGCGATCAATACGCTGGCGCCAAGCAGCACGGCAGTGCCGAGCCATACAGTGCGTTCGGCGCTGACGCTGATGGCCTTGGCCTGTTCTTCACTGCGTTGATGCAATTGGGTGGTCAGGGCGGTCATTTGCTCGCTGGCAGCACGGTCGATGCCTTGCACGGCCTTGTCGCCAGCGGTGGGGTCGGCGCCGGCGGCGATAAATGCGGCTTTGCCTTTGCGGTAAGCGCCGCCAAGGGTTTGATGTTCACTGCGCAGTTTTTCCACTTGGCTTTTAAGCGCCGCTTCATCACCGGCTTCGGTTACCAGCTTGCCCAGGATGTCCTGCACCTTGCGTTCCTGGTCTTCGAACTGGCCCCAGTATTTGTCTTGGGCGGCTTGGTCTTTGCCGCGCAGCAGCACGTTTTTCCATTCCTGCACCTGGGCTTTGAACTCCAGGTTGGCTTGGTCGACCAATTGTGACTCCTGCAACGGTCCATCGAGCAGGCCACGGTAGTTTTGGATGCCGCCGCTCAAAAAGCTAAAGCAGGCCAGAGCAATTACGACGGTGAGCAGCAGACTGCCGCCTAATAGGGCGAGGATCTGCGCGCGCAGGGAGTTTTGTAGAAACATGAAAGGCGCCTCTCAGGGACTTGGATGGCCAACACCTGTGCACTCGGTCCGAGGCGTCAGAAAACATCCCTGTAGCTCACGGCGGATAGCCAGTGCTGACCACTGATTACCGAGCTAAGGCTGGCGTGCGCAGGTGGTTGTTTGAATATAGTCGGCTGTAGGGCGCCGTACCTGAGGCGTGAAGGGAATTTCTGATAGGCATGCCGACGAGCGACAGGTGCCACGGGGATTTTTAGGGTGTCGGTCTGCGCACGGTGGGCGCAGCCCTGCGATCGCACGGGTATCGCTTGGTGCGCATAGCACACCCTACGTGCTCAGAGAGGTTAGAAACTGCTTAAGCCAGCTTCAGGTGCAAGTGGTTGTCCCACAGCCCGCTGGGCAAGTCCAACGCTTGGGCGCTGATGTGTTCGCCGCGGCAGTCATATAAACGGCAGCGGCCTTGGCCGGAGGTGACGACAAAGCCGTCTTTTACTGCACCAACGCCGGCGCAATCAGGCAGCGGCGCATCCAGGCGCACGGCACCGCTGTCCAAGTCCCAGATAAAGAAGCGATTGCCCCGTGGCGCGGTGAGCGCGACCAGGCGCAGGTCGCTGTGCACGGCGACGCTGGCGGTGTACTGGGCCATGGCGTCGCGTTGCTGGGCATCCAGCGGGAAGGCTTGGAATGGCTGGCCAGGGCGTTTGATCGCCAGCAGTTCGGCCGGCTCATGGGCGTCGCCCATAAACTGCTGGCCGGCGACGATGGTGCCGTCGCTGGCAATGGCCAGGTGGCGCACGCTGTTCATTTGCTGTGGCAGGGTTTCCTTGGAAATCAGCGTGCCGTCGCGCTTGAGCAACACCAGGCTAGGTTCCATGGCGTTGAGGTTCATCTCTTTGCGGCTTTCGGCTTCGGTACGGATGCCGCCATTGGCGATCACAAAGGTCTCGCCGTCGGGCATCCACGACACCTGGTGCGGGCCCAGACCATGGGTGCTGAGTTCGCTGCTGTAGTGCAACTGGCCATTTTCGTAGCGGTACACGGTCAGCAGGCCCCGGCCAGGGTCGGTGGTGTCGTTGTCGGTGGTGTACAGCCATTCGCCGCTGCTGTGAAACACGCCGTGGCCGTAGAAGTGGCGATTGGGTCGCGACGTCACGGTTTGCAGCAGACGGCCGTCGCGCAGGTCGATCAGGTAGCTTTCGGTGCCAGGGCGCCGCGCGACAAAAAGGGCGATGGGCTCGCTGGGGTGCTCGACCACATCGTGGCAGCGCTGCGCCACTTGGGTGGCGAACACCTGGGTGCCGTCCAAGCGGTAACCGACGGCATAGTGCTTGCCATCGCTGTCGTCACGGGCGGACAACACGATGGGGTTTTTACCGTTGCGGCTAAAGGTCCAGCCGCCCAGCGTTACCGCGCCAAGCAGCAGGCTGCCGAGACCCAGAACATGGCGGCGGAGCATATTAGTCACCATCGTTGGCGTTAAAGCCGAGTTGAATATTGAGCGCTTTGGCCAGCTCGCTTTCGTGCAGGCGATGGACCACGTTCAGGCTGTCGTAGAAGTCGTTGAGTGCTTTGCGCCCGGCTTCGTCGGCCAGCAGTTCGGTCAGCGGACGGTCGAGGGCCGCCAGTTGGCGTTTGGCTTCGGCGTAGGCCGCGTCAATCTTGTCCGCCAGCGGTTTTTGCTCGGCCGGCAGCAAGCCGCGAATGCCGTGGTTATCCACACCCTGCCAGAGTGTTTCGGCACTGGCCAGGCTGGCACCCAGGCTCTTTAGCGAGGTGTTGCTGCGCCAGCCTTCCGCCTGGAAGGGCTGCGGCAGGTTTTTGGTTTGCCGGCCCAGTGGTGCGCCGAGTTTCTTTTTCAGCGAGTCGATGCTGGTGACCTGCACACGCAGCAGCTCGGCAATGGCCTCGTGGGAGTCGGCGTAGCGCTGGTTGGGGAATTTGCTCAGTTGCTCGACCATGCCGTCTTTGCTGTTCCAGCGGCCGAGAATTTCTTCGGCCAGGCTTTGCTGACGTTCGCCGATGGCTTCCAGCAGCGGGCAGTAGCGCGCTTTGGTTTCGGCGTTGGCCAGGTCCAGCTTGCTGTCGTAAAGGATGTATTCATAGGCCGACAGGCCTTGTACCACCACGCTGGATTTGGCCAGGGCGGCAGCGTCGATTTGTGGCTGGGCTTTAACCAACTGCTCAACCTGACGGCCGACCAGGTCTTTTTTGTCGGGCCAGAATTGCACCTGCCAAGCGCGGTTGCCTTCGGCCAGAGGCCCAATCATCAGCGGCTGCAATTCAGCCCAGGCTTTTTGCGCGGCGAGGAAGTCGGTGCGGGCTTTTTCCAGGTCGGCTTTGCCGGAGCAGAAGGCCAGGGCGCTGGCGGCCAGGGCGCGGTCGGCGTCTACCCAACGGCTGTAGGTCGGCAAAATCACTTGCTTGGCCAGTGCCGTGGAAACTTCGGCCTGCTGGTCGGCGGGTGCGCAGGCGCCCAGAGCGAGGGCGGCGATGCTGCTGAACAACAGCTTGGTACGGAACGTGTGCTTGCCAAACATGGGCGAAGGGCTCCTTAGAGAGAATTCAGGAACGCCAGCAGCGCAGCGCGCTGGTCGGCATCGTAAGCGAGAACATGCTGTTTGGCCGCTTCTGCTTCACCGCCATGCCAGGCGATGGCTTCCAGCAGGTTGCGGGCGCGACCGTCGTGCAGAAATTGGCTATGGCCACTGACCGTTTGTGTAAGGCCGATACCCCACAGCGGTGGCGTGCGCCATTGGCTGCCACTGGCTTTGAATTCGGGGCGATTGTCCGCCAGGCCTGCGCCCATGTCATGCAGTAGCAGGTCGCTGTAGGGGCGAATTACCTGATTGGCCAACTCCGGCTCGGCGGCATCGGCGCGGGTGGTGTACTGCGGGGTGTGGCATTGCTGGCAGCCGGCTTGGTGGAACAGGCCTTTGCCGTCCAGCACTTGTGGGTCATTGACGCTGCGCCGTGCCGGTACGGCGAGGTTGCGGGTATAAAACAAAACTTGGCTGAGCAGGTGGTCGCTGACTTCCGGCACGCCGCCGTCGGGGGCATTTTTGCAGGCGGTTTGCGTGGGCGTGCATTCGTCGAACGGGCGCAGGGTGGTGGTCAGGCCCATGTCGTTGGAGAAGGCGTGCACGTTCTGCTGGTTAAGCGTCGGTTGCCCGGCTTTCAGGCCAAAGCGGCCGAGCACGGTTTTTTCCTGAGCGTCGTCCCACACGTAGTTGGGCTGACCAGCGATGCCGTTGTTGGCCGCTTTTTGCGCTTTGGCGTTGGCCAAAATGGCTTCGTCGGGGATGGCTTCCAAAAGGCCCAGACCGATCATGGGCGGGGCGATACGCGTGGAGAACTGCGCGTTGGCGCTGATCGGGCCGTAGCCCCAGTTGCTGATCTGTAGCTTTGGTTTGCGCAGGTCCAGCACCGTGCCGTCTTTGAAACTGACTTGGCTGGTTTCGTAGGTGACGCGAATACGCGCTTCCGGCGCAACGCCTGGGATTGCCATATCTTGCAGTTGCGCGCCGTACACCGGGTCTGGCACTACGCCAACCTTTTCAATGATGTGGGCCATTTCTGCGCTGGGCGGCAGCGATACGCGCACCAGCATCGACACGGCGCTGACATCGCCGTCGCCTTCGGGCGGATGGCCGCGGCCGTCTTTGATATGACAGTTCTGGCAGGCGTTGGTGTTCATCAACGGGCCCAGGCCATCGCGCGCCGTGGTTGTGGACGGGGCAATTACCCATGGGCTGCGGAAAAAACTATTACCGACGGCGAAGTCCAACTGGCGTTCGTGGGTAAGGTTGGCCGAGGGCTGCATAAAGGCTGTGCGGCTTTGTATGGCCACAGTGGTTTGCCCGCCGGAAAGGGCTTCACCGGGCTCGGCCTGGGTAAAACGCGGCGTTTTATCGCAGGCGCTCAGGGCAACCAGGCTCAGGGCAAGCAGCAGAGGACGGAGCGCGCGGGGCATTAACGGTGTTCCAGACCACGAAAACAAGCGCGCAAGCTTAGCAGCATGGGCGCGTTCAAATAAGAGGGATTAGCGTTTGCCAGGGAGGTTAATTGTCACAGTGTAAAAAACCTGTGAATTTGCCGCGGGCTAAAACCGCAGGCGAAAAAAAACGGATGCGCTTTGTGGGCGCATCCGTTTCCAGTTCAGTAAGCCGGATAGGGCGATTAGAACTGGTGATCAGCGTTGTCTGGCTTCAAGTCGTTGATGCCCAGCTTGGCAGCGGCTTGCTCAATGGCGCCGGTCTGCTTGACCAGCGAAGCGATAGCGTCACGCACGATCTGGTTGCCAGCTGCGTTGTCGGCAGCGATCAGTTGGTCGAAGTGCACGCCTTTGTTGGCGCTGTCGACCAAGGCTTGCAGCTTGCCTTCGGTGGCGGCCAGGTCGTCTTTAACCACGGTATCAGTGGCGGCATCAGCTTTGGCAACCAAGGACGACAGGCTTGGGCCGGTCAGGGTGGTGCCGTCGACTTTCTTGTACTCGCCCAGGTAAACGTTACGAATGCCTTTGCCGTTGTAGAAGTGCGAGTTGTGGGTGTTGTCGCTGAAGCAGTCGTGTTCGTCTTCGGTGGAGTTGGCTTCCAGCGCCACTTTCATGCGCTCGCCGGCCAGTTCGCCAAGGGACAGGCTGCCCATGCCGAAGAGCATTTTGCGCAGGCCGTTTTCCGGCTTGTCGGCCACCAGGGTGGCGCGGTAGTTGTCGGCTACGCCGTCTTTCCACTGTTCAACCATGCTGTCGAGATCTTGCACCAACAGGTCGGTAGCGGCTTTCAGGTACTGCGCGCGACGGTCGCAGTTGCCGTGGGTGCAGTCTGCGCCTTTGGCATAGTCGGTAGCTGGACGCTCGCCAGCACCTGGGCCGGTGCCGTGCAGGTCTTGGCCCCACAACAGGAACTCGATGGCGTGGTAACCGGTGGCCACGTTGGCTTCGGAACCGCCCAGCTCGTTGAGGCTGGCGAGTTTTTCGCCAGTGATTTCGGTTACGTCAATTTTGTCGTCGCCAACCTGGATGGTTTTGTTGGCGATGATGTTGGCGGTGGCAGCCGGGTTGCCTTGGGCAGCCGGGGTGTCGGCGGCAACGTAGTCGATCAGGCCTTCGTCTAGCGGCCAAGAGTTCAGTTGACCTTCCCAGTCGTCAACGATGGTGTTGCCGAAACGGAAGACTTCGCTCTGCATGTACGGAACGCGTGCGGCCAACCAGGCTTGCTGAGCTGCTTTTTGGGTGGCTTCGGACGGCGCGGCGATAAAGGCATCAACGGCTTTCTGCAGGGCGTGGCCGGTGGTGGCGGCGTCAGTGAATACAGCAGAAGCGATTTCGGCGTAATGGGCGACCACAGCCTTAGCGGCAGCCTCATCAACTTTGCCAGTCGCAGCAGCAGCGGCAGGCGCGGTGGCGGTGCTGGCAGCAGGAGCGGCTGATTGGGTGGCTTGCTCTTTCTTATCGTCGCCGCAACCGGCGAGAGAAATAGCGATGGCCAGCAGACTGGCGGTGGCCAGAGGCATACGAATCATGGCGAGGTCCTTTGCATCGTGAGGTGAGGTTGAGCGCAGCGTGGTTCAGGCCGCAAAACCCGCACATAATGCGAAAGATTTGCATTTTGTGCAAAGCCCTTATGCCACAACTTTATGTTTTGGCCGTGCACCAGTTCTGCATGGCATAGCGGTTCGTAGCTAGAATGCCAGCATCTTGGGTAGTGCTCTGATGGGAGATCTTGCTATGAGCGTGACGGCTGTTGTCACTTTGGTGGTGCTGTTTTTTCTCGCGGTGTATGCCGTGTCGATCTACAACGGGCTGGTGCGGGTCAAGCATGGTGTGACCAAGGCCTGGTCGAATATTGATGTGCTGCTCAAGCAACGGCACGACGAATTGCCCAAGCTGGTGGAAACCTGCAAGCAGTACATGCAGCACGAACGCAGCACGCTGGAACAGGTGATTACTGCCCGTAACGCCGTGAGTTCGGCCCGCGAGCGCGGTGACGTCAGTGCCGTTGGCCAAGCCGAAAGCGGTTTGCGTGCGGGCCTCGGTCAGTTGTTTGCCCTGGCGGAAAACTATCCACAGCTCAAAGCCAACGAAAGCTTCCAATTCTTGCAGCAGCGCATCAGCGGTTTGGAAAACGGCATCGCTGATCGCCGTGAGCTGTACAACGAAGCGGCCAATATCAACAACGTGCGCGTTGAGCAGTTTCCCGATGTGGTTGTGGCCCGCGCGTTTAATTTCAAACCTGCCGACTTGCTGGAATTCAGTGATGCGGAAAAGGCCGATGTCGACGTCAAAGCGCTGTTCAGTTAAGAGCTGAACCGTGGACATTCAACAGTTTATTTTTCTCATGTGTTTTGCCGTGGCTGCGTGTGGCGGCGGCGCCTGGTGGTGCATTAACCGCATCAGTGCGGCGCGGCATATGCTCGATACACCGACCTCGAAAATTCGCTCGGCCGCCCAAGGCTATGTCGAGTTTTATGGCGTGCTGCACGAGGTGCCGACGGTGCCACAACTGCTTGCGCCGCTGACCGGCACGCCGTGTTTGTGGTGGCGGATCAAGGTCGAGGAATCCAAAAGCAATGGTAAAAGCCGTTCGTGGAGCGTGGTCGATAGCCGTACCAGCGAAGGTTGGCTGCAGATGGCTGACGCCACCGGCGAATGCCTGATCGACCCGAGCGGCGCCCAGGTACGGCCTTCGACGCGCAAGGTGTGGTACGGCAATACCCGCTATCCGATGGGACCAGCCAAGAGCGGGCTGTTCGCCTTCTTCACCCATGATGACCAGTACCGCTACACCGAGGAACGTCTGCACGTAGGTCAACCGCTGTATGCCATTGGCGACTTCAAAACCACTGGCGGTGGTCGCCAGGGCCTGGACCTGAACGCTGCGCAAAGCGAGGTGATTCGCGAGTGGAAGGGCGATTTCAGTGGCCTGCTGCAGCGCTTTGACAGCAATAGCGATGGCCAATTGGATGAGCTGGAGTGGAACCGCGTGCGCCTGGCGGCGCAATTGGAAGCCGAAGATCGTCACCGGCAAACCAGCGCGCGGCCGGCCACCAATTTTATGGGGCGGCCGGAAACCTCACAGCCTTTTATTCTTTCCAATGCCGGGGAAGATGAATTGGCTCGGACGTTTTATTGGCAGGCGGCGTTTGGCGCCGTGGCCTGTTTGCTGGGAGCCTTGGCGATTAACTGGTTGCTGCAGAACTACTCGGGGTGAGGTCGGCCGCTGATCAAGACCGTCATCCCCGCAGCCAGAGTTTTTCAGGTTGGCGCATGGCTTGAGCATTCTGGGTCGCCGCCTTCGCGGGGACGACGGTAGTAACCCCAATAAAAACGCCCGCAAT
>NZ_JBBNAH010000090.1:0-5109 GCF_037994325.1 Pseudomonas sp. | reverse complement strand
CGCATTGGGCGCCGGGTGGGGCGTCAATGCGCTGCGGCGCAACCGCGACCTAGGCCCCACGTTACGCCCCGCGCTGCCCATGCTTGGCTGTCTGCCGTTGCTGCTGTTTGTGTTGTGCGCGCTTTATCACGCGCAGAAGGCTATGTGGCAGCGCGAATCGGTGTACCGCAATGGGATGGGGTTTGGCGCCAGCATGGGGATTGTGGCGTTGCTCATGCACTCGTTCGCCGATTTCAACCTACAGATTCCGGCGAATGCGGCGACCTATACGGTGCTCTGTGCCATTGCCGTAATCGGCAATAACCACTACCGCGAACGACGCGCTCGTACGCAGGATTGAAGGCCTGAGACTAGTGGGAGAGGATTTTTAATTTAGTAGTCGCCCGCCGTTTCGCGTAGCAGCAGCCGACGTTTCCAAAGCAGGGCAGGGCCCATTCCCAGCAGCACTCCCACTACGTTGGCGAACATGTCACCAACAGAGGCTGCGCGCGCGGGCATCAGCCCTTGGACAAACTCAATCAGCAGAGCCAGCAGCAGGCAGTAGAGCACGGTCCAGAAAGTCAGCGTTCTGGGAAACGCCACGCAATCGAGTCTTGTGGTTGATCTCTAGTGCCGGAACCTGACTGCGCGGCTGCGCGTTATTACCCTAACTTTCTTTGCGCAACTTTAATCTTGAACAGTTCACGCTTGGGCAGAGCAAAAAGTATACGGCCATACTGTCTATTGAGTATCCAATACAAAAACAAACAGATGGAAATGTTGAGCGCGATAAAGCCAGCAAGTACGAATAAACTGAGATTCAAGTGCGTTGGCGTTGTCGGCACCTCGATGGGGAAAATAAGCTGCGCAGCGATATTAATAATAAATTGATGCATTACATAAATGGGCAATGTTTTGCGCCCAAGATTTTGCAATAACTCCAGTTTTAAGTGTCGGGTTGCTAGGGAAATTGCATACAGTGAAGCGATTACGAGGCAGGTACAAATCAGTATCCTAACGCCAGGTAAATCAATAGCGTCATAGTGTAATGTTATTTTGCCAAAAAGCAGAAAAGCGCAAAAGGCCAAGATAAAATTGCGTACCGAAAAGTGCGTAGTAATGTGTTCCACATAGTGTTTGCCGAAACATCCTGCGCAGAAGAACACCCCGTTGCCGCAGATAATGCGTATGCTCCACTGATCAGCCGAGAAGATTTGTCGGCACACCACGGCGATCAGCAGCAAAACGGAAAAGGTCAGCCATTTGTGCTGGTTACCGATTTTGCACGCGCTGAAGAACAGAACCAGCGCATATAAGTACCATATGGGTGTGTTGCCCGTGACTAGGTCATGCAAGAACTCATCAAGAGTTTGCGGAACGTCTTCGCCTCCAAGCACGAAGGCTGGATTGAAATGTGTAATAAGCATTTCACGGAAGAGCCAGTCCAGCCATACCCACAATATATACAGCCACAGCAGCATCGCCACACGTGGCTCAAATATTTCCCGCCAGCTGCGGTTGAATACAGCAGTATGTGCAAGGTAGCCGGAAATCAAAAAGAACAATGGCATGCGCATTGTCCCTAAACCGGCGATTATAAGTTGCACATCTCTATAGCTCTCTGCTTCAAGGAATTGGGGGTTCTTTAAAATGAAAAAATTAAACGTATGGAACATCACGACTAATATGATGCAAATGCCCTTGGAGACGTCTAAGCACTCATTTCGCGAGGGTAAGGCTTTAGGCATCATACGTATCCTTGTCTTTTTCGTCGTGAACCGAACCCTGTAATTCAGGGCTCGTCAGTATCCATATTGAGCGTTCAGGCATGCTACTGTCCCAAGGTTTGTGGTTAATCCCTTGAGATGAATCTGGCAGTTGCAGTGTTTATTTCCCGCCACGAGTGGTGGGTTCTAATACGGTCTCGATGAATACCATTCAGCATACTGTGGCTCTTGCTCTATTGGTGGCGTAATTCATTACCTGGTCATGAAAGTGACTGTGCGCAGTGCCTGTTGCTTACCAACTTTTCACCCCGTAAAAAATAACCCCAGTGCGTAGAAGTACCAGCCATGTATATAGTCAGGGTTGAAGTCAGGTGTGCCCGGAAGCACCAGTCAAGAACCACCCAGAGCATACAAAGTCACAGCAATGTGGCGATTCGAGGTTGGAAAACCTCGCGCCAACTGGGTTTGAAAACCGTGCTATGAGCAAATATCAATCGATAGTTCAGCCGTTTTGAGTTCCAGCCACGGTTTTTTGTTTGGTTGCGGCATTCAGCATGAAGGCGCGTACATGCTTTTGCGCAGGTGTTTCGAAATAGTAGTAGCTCAACAGGCATATGGGGATGAGCAACACAAAAAACATAATCATCGATAACGGGTTGTAAAAGAAGCTATTGGCGATACCCATATAGCGAGTTACTTCAAATACGACTAACTGCAACGGGAAGTGCAGCAGGTAGGAGGAGTAGGTCAGGTTGCCGACCATGGCGAAACGCCGGCCCAGGTAACCGCGCCAGGTTTCCGCCAGCGCCAGGCTAAGAATGGTCAGCGGGAACAGCAGCGCCACCGGAATGAAACGGGTCGCGGCATGAATGGCTTTGCCGATCATCGGGTGCAGGTGAGCGGGCAGAATGCCTTCGAGCAGCAATTGCACGTGCCCCCATAGCCAGCCGGTTTTCACTTCCACCAGGGTGGCCAGCCACAGCGCGCCGGTCAGTCCGAGGACGATGGGCAAGGCTTTGTTGAGCAGGCCCTGCTGACACAGGTAACGGTAGAAACGGAAGATCGCGCCGCCGAGGAAGAACGAAAAGATCCCGCGGCCGAGAATCGGTGCCACGGTCAACACCACCAGGCCCACGGCGATCATCGCCAGCACCGCCTTTAAACGCAGACGGAACAGCAGGCAGACGGTGAAGAACAGCAGGTACATCAGCACTTCCACCGACACCGACCACACCGGGCCGTTGAACGATGGTCCTTGTTCCAGGCCCCAGCTGGAGGCCATAAACAGGTTCAAGACGAAGTGGTAGGTATCGTTGAATGGCACCACAAAGTAGTCACCCGTGCTCGCGAGCACCCATTTTTGCGCCACCAGCACAAAGATAAGCGTGGCGAAATGCAGCGGGTAGAGCCGCGAGAAGCGCAGGGCAAAGAACTGCCAGGCGCTGACCTTGCGTTCGGCGATCTGCTCGGCATACAGCCAGAAAAAAATGAACCCGGACAGCGAGAAGAAGAAGTCCACCGCCAGCCAACCGGTGTGGTACAGCAGGTAAAACACCGAGTAGAACGGCTGCGCTTCCATCTCGTAGGGCATAAAGGTGCTGCCGGCGTAGAAGAAGTGCTGCCAGTGCCAGAACACCACGGCAAGCGCCGCCAGACCTCGAATAAGGTCCAGTGAGTAAAAACGATTGGGGATGGACGCTGTCATGACGGGCTCGTTAATTGTCGCTCGGAGGTAAATTGGCGAGGTTGCCCATGGGCGATGTTGGCAGTGCGGTGGGAAGCTCCGGCTGCAACGGGCTGAAAATCTCGCGGAACATTGGGACTAGTAAATCGCCGCCACGTTCACTCAAATGATCGTCGTCGATATAAACCGGGTGCCCCTGCACATCGCCCTCGCAGCGGCCATCGCGGCACAGGTAGGGCAGGGGGTTGAGAATCTTCACCCCGCAGCGGGCAGCGGCCAGGTCCTGGGTTTCCCACACATAGGCATTGCGCGCGCGGTACTCGTCCATGCTCACCGACACTTCAATGCTTTTGCCCTGCATCAGTGCCCGGCCCATGGTTTTTGGCACATCCAGCTTGAGCTCCGGAATGGGCCGCAGCATGTACACCGGGCGGCTTTTGGCGAACCCACAGGCCGAAGCGATGATGCCCTCGCGCATTTCACTCAGGTACTCAGGTGTGCGTGAGGCGAAGGGCTTGTCGAAGTACAGGTAGGGCAGGGCCATCTCTGCGCCACGTTCCGGTTCATTGGGGCCCAGTACATAGAGCGAGGTGCGGTTGATGATGATCAGCGGTGCTTTGCCCAAGGCCGGGTCATCGGCACTGAGTTCTTCTTTGCTTTCTACAAAGTCGCCACAGCGGTAGGTCAGTTGATCGGCGGCCTTGACCTTGGCGATGGTCGGGCAATTGCTCATGGTCCAGTCCAACACATGTTGTTGCGGGCCTGGCAGTGACCGCTCCACCGCACGGATCAAGGCGGCTGCGTGGCTATCACCGACCACAATGGCGCCGAGTTCATTGCCGCCATAAGTGCATTCCGGCACTTTGGAAAACTCGTTGGCCAGGCACTCGGCCTTGCGTGGGTTCTGGTTTTCGGCCTCGGCAAACACCGCGTCAATCTGCTCAGGCAGTCGCCCGGGCACGCCGTGCTGCAACAAAATCACTAAGCTGGGCACCATCACCACCAACAGGCTGGTGGCGATTGCCAGTGACGTCAGGCTGCGCGGCAAGCGGGTTAGGCCATTGCGCGCTCGGTTCTCGATATAGCGATACGACAGTGCGCCCAAGCCCAGCGTCAGCAGCAACCCCAGGGCGATGGCCGACACCGAGTTCTGCCGTTGCACGTACACCAAGCCAACCACCAGCGGCCAATGCCACAAGTACAGCGAGTAGGAGCAGTCGCCTAGCCATTGCGCCGCGCGGGTAGCGGTCCACAGCGAGCCTTGGCGCGCGGCGAGCAGAATCAGCATGGTGCCGCACACCGGCACCAGGGCGCGCCAGCCGGGCCAAACGCTGCTGGCATCAAACAGCACAATGGAGCCGATCAGCAGGGCAAAACCCACTGTTTCCAACACGCGTTGGCGCAGAGGCGTCAGCGCGAACTTATTGGCGGTCAGGTACACCAGGCCGCCGGCCAGCATTTCCCAGGCGCGAGTGGGCAGCAGGTAAAACGCCGCCGAGGTTTTGATCGGGGTGATAAACAGGCAGAGCAGCAGCGACAGCAGCAGGCCAATCACTACCACGGCCAGTTGCATAGGACGCCCCGGCCTGAGCTTCCAGGCCGCCAGCAGTACCAGCGGCAAGATCAGATAGAACTGCCATTCCACCGACAACGACCAGGTGTGCAACAGCAGCTTGTCGTGTGAAGCACTGTCGAAATAGCCGTCTTCACGCCAGAACA